>NZ_JBAGBW010000008.1 GCF_039822205.1 Thermodesulfobium sp. 4217-1 | reverse complement strand
CTCTGTATTGTTTGCCTGTTCTTCTGCTCCCTTTGCAATTGCCTGAGTAGTGCTTGAGAAGGTGTTTACTTTATTAGAGAGCGTCTGAGCTATCTTTGATATCTCCTCTGCTCCATGTGCTGTATTCGAAGCTGCCTGAGAAACTTCTCCTGATGAACGAGACAATATAGTTGCGTTTTCTTTTACCCTTTCAGATGTGCTCTGTAAGTCTGACACAAGGTTTTTTAGACTCTGTATTACAGACTTTGTATTTTCTGCCATCTTCTTGGTGCTCTGTGAAAGAAGTCCTAGTTCACCAAAGTAATTGGTATTTATATCTACATTTAAGTCTCCTTCTGAAATCTTCTTGTTTACTTCCACTATCTCTGAAAGAGGCTTTGTAATGCTTTTTGATATGAACTTAAATATTATGAGAGATATTATAGATATTACTATTATGGCTATAAGTATAATTATGAGAAGGTTGTAAAGTCCCGAGTAGAAATCTGAAAACAAAACAGGAATTGATAATATCCACCCAGTAGAGGGAATTCTATCCCAAACAAGTATCTTGTCCTGTCCAAGAAAACTATAGGTGCCATATCCTGTGGACTCGCTTACTACTCTCTTGCCAAGTTCAGCAAGTGATGGAGTTATTAGTTTGCTAACATTTGTAATATTTTCTTTCATAACCATTTCTTTAAGAGGATGTACTACAAAAAGACCGCTCTTATCGAGCAAGAAACCATATCCTGATTTGCCAAACTTTATATTTGATATCATTTCATCTATGGCATCAGCCCTTACGGCATCCGCAATGACACCTATTGTTTTACCTGACTGATCCAATACGGGTACAGCAATTACAAATATTTTTTTCCCAGTGCTTTTGGATATTAGTAAAGATGATACTGCGGTTTTCCCGGTGGACATAGCCTCTTTGAAATAGTCTCTATCTGATAAGTTCGCATTGGCTGGTCCTGTATCGGTAATGTAGCTGCCATCAGTCTTAGCAAAGAATATAAGCTCGGCTTCTGGAAACATCGGATAGACCGATTTTAGGGTATCTGTTATCACTTTTGGATCATTAGTTTGAAATGATGGATTTTTTGCAAGATTTTGAAGAGCTTCAATTCTATTTGTTACGTAGTTGTTTATCCCTGCGACTGAATCCTTTGTGGTCTCTTGCATTGCAGCAATTGTTTGATCTTTTACGCTTTGCTTGATTACGTAGTCTGAAACGAGCATAACGGATACACCTAAAATTACAATAATCAGAATTATTGATAACGTTAATCTTGAACCTATGGTATTCCATAACTTTCCAAAGCTAAATTTAGAAAGCTTTCTTTCATTATCGCTGACCATTTTGGCCCTCCTTAAAAACTTAAAATTTTTATCATAATTATATATCTTTTTAAAAGTAATATACCATATATTTATATATTTGTAATTATAAAATTAATTTTACCAATCTTATAGGTTTATTATTTATATCGTCATTTTTGCGCAAACTTTCTTTGTAATATATTTGAAAAGTTAATAAAATTTTCTTTTAATATATTTTATAGTTATAAAAATAGATGAATATCTAAATGACTTTAAATTAACATTATTATAATGAAGTATTTTCGCAATTATTTGAATTGTCAAGCAATTCTTAATATTGATTTGTTCTTGATTTTCTCTTGTATACCAAATATAATAAAATGCCAAAGGCAAGTAAATGGCTTAGATAAAAGAAGGGCGGTGATATACATTAGTAGTTTTTATGGTTTCAATAAAAAATATAAGGGGGTAATTTATGTTCGTACAGAATTATGATCCACTAAACAATTTTGCACTATCAGTTTTTTGTGCTGCTTTGCCTTTGATTATTTTGCTTTACTTGTTAGCGCTGCATCCAGGGAAAGATTCTCAGGGGAGAAGCAAGCTTGGAGTTGATGCGCGATTTGCAACTGTGACTGCTGCAGTAGTAGCTCTTATTATTGCCGTGGGTGTTTTTAGAATGCCAGCGACTCAGGCATTTCTTGCTTGGTTCTTAGGCGCACTTATTGGTCTGTATCCAATCTGTTGGATAGTAATAACAGTTTTGTTCCTTTATGCAATGACAGTAATATCCGGATCTTTTGACGTTATGCGTCACAGCATTATGAAGATTACTCAGGACAAGAGAGTTCAGGTCTTAATCGTTGCCTTCGGTTTTGGAGCATTCCTTGAGGGTGCTGCAGGCTTTGGAACTCCTGTCGCAGTATGTGCGGCAATATTGGTGGGAATGGGAATAGCACCTCTTGAAGCTGCTCTTCTTTGCCTTTTGGGAGACACTGCTCCTGTCGCATTTGGCGGTGTAGGTATTCCAATGATCATAATGGGTTCGGTAACAGGATTGCCAGTAAACGATATGACTGCAATGGTAGGAAGAATTTTGCCATTCTTCTCATTTATAATTCCATTCTGGATTATGTTTACTTATGTAATTTTACTTGAGAAGAAGAGTATGTCAGATCTATTTGAAGTATTTCCTGCTGCATTTGTGTCAGGAATATCCTTTGCTCTAACTCAATACTTTTTAGCTCAGCATCTTGGTCCTCAATTAATTGACATTCTTGCAGGTATTGTTTCTATTGCATGTCTTGCAATATTTCTTCGTTTTTGGTCCCCAAAGAACGTTTGGATGGCAGATTGGGCAAAGAATGCTACCAAGGATTACTCGATTGGCGAAACTTTCTATGCCTGGGTGCCATGGCTAATCTTGGTTGTTATAATAATTATGTGGGGAACCCCATCAATATCAAAAGTTCTTGGTTCAATGCTTGTTTTCAAGTTCCCAATGGAGGGCTTAAATGGCCTCGTTACAAAGATTCCACCTGTAGTGCCCAAGCCTACAGTCCTAAAGGATGCAGTCTTTGTCCTGCCACTGCTTAGCGCTACGGGTACAGGCATTTTGTTTGCAGCTATTCTTTCTGGTTTGTGGCTAAAGCTATCTCCTTCACAATGGGGAGAGTCTTTTACAATAACCTTCAATAGAATGAAAGCACCATTTATAGTCGTGCCTTCAATTGTTGGGATAGCATTTCTTTATAAATATGCTGGTATGGATGTACAACTTGCATTGGCGTTTGCATCTACTGGTTCAGCTTTTCCGTTTTTCTCATCTATGTTGGGATACTTAGGTGTATTCTTGACAGGTTCAGACACGTCTTCGAATGCGCTCTTTGGCAACCTTCAAAAGATTACTGCAGAACAATTACACATAAATCCAATTTTATCTACAGCGCTTAATAGTGCCGGTGGCGTAATGGGCAAGATGATAAGCCCACAGTCAATTGTCGTTGCTTTGGCCGCTACGTTTACCGATAGAAAAGTAGCAGAGGAGTCTTTCGGACCTTTGTTTAGGTCGGCTCTTGTCCACAGTTTCTTGCTTGCAATCTTAGTAGGACTTGTTGGCTTGATGTATGCTTATGTATTTCCAAACCTGATACCTGTTATAGGAAAATAATTCAGTATTTTTTCACAATAAAGCCTCCATTAGATCTAATGGAGGCTTTATTTCTATTATTTAACACTAAAAGCTATAAATATAGTTAAAATTATTCCTGTTAAAAAAGTGCCAATTATAACTGGCAATATGGCTTTTTTCATAAATTCTGATTCTTCTTTTCCGCTGCATCCTATTGTCATAGCTGCGTTAGTAATCTTGGCCGGAGTTATGGCTGAGGCAATTCCTCCTGCTACCGCGTGTGCGCCAAAAATTATCATAAAATAATTTTCATAACCGACGCTCTTTACAGATTCATACAGTATTTTTGCAAAGAATACGTTTGAAGCTGTTTCTGAACCTCCTATGAACGAGCCTATTAGTCCAAGATATGGTATTAGCGTAGTGAACACTACTCCTGAAAGCATTGCTATCTTGATGGCTATAATTCTATCCATATTAAAAGATGAGTAGTAAGTACCTGGTACTAACACTCCAGAATTATTTGACATAGCTGACCATGCCATTATCATTGCGATTGAAAAGCATATAGAATATGCTACAAAAGGGGAAAAGGATCTCTTTAGCCATAATTTTATAGTTGAAGAGAGCTGATCTTTGGTGGGTTTTAACAAAAAGACTGATAATATTGCTGTTATCATTATCCAAAACCATATAGATGACAATACGTTAAGGTCTACCAGCTGATTTTTATAAAGGGGTATTATTTCATATTTTCCAGGCAAATCTGATAAAAACTTGCTGTTGCCTGGAAGGTTGGTGATCAGCGCAAATGAAAAGAGTAATATCCATGGGGATACCGCTCTTAAAAGTGACATCTCTGGCTTTTTCTCTTCTTCGACTGCTTCCTTTTGAGCGTTTGTAATTTTTTGATATATGAGTACGAAAATCATAGTTACGAAACCTGAAAGCGTTCCTATTATTTGAACGGGAAATATCTTCGTAATAGAAAAAAACAAACAGCTAAGTCCAAGCACCAAGCCACTTAGGAGAGCGCTGAGAAATCCTTTTTTTATAGATTTTATTCCGTCAACAAAATATAGCATTACAAACGCAAAGCCTACTGAAATAAATGGCAAAAATATTGATATGTTTAATGTAAATGAGTTTATAAAGTTTTCAAGATTTGTTATGCCCTGAGGTTGAATTTTGAATGCCTGCCATGCGACTTCTGAAGGCACTGTTATCGGGATAGATAAAAGGGCAAATGATGTTAGCGGATCGTAACAGAGAACTGATATTGCTATAGACGTAACCGGGCTAAATCCAAGGGCAAGGAGAAGCGGTGGGAATAGAGCAGGGGTTACCACGCCCAAAGAAGTTGCAAGAGAGCCAAAACCAAGCCCTAAGAACATTATTTGTTCTTCTTTTGTTTTGCATGTACTCTTAAGTCTGTATGCAATTGAATCAAGTGCCTTTGTTATTTTCATTATGAAAATCAATAACATAGTAAAAAATACCGCTAATGAAATGCTTAGAGATTTTAAGATGCCAAATATTGTAGCGTTTAAACAAATGTCGAATGGAGTTTTAAAAAAAATAAGTGCTAAGAAAAACGTGAAAATCCATGCTACTACTGACATTAGAAAACCCGATCTTGCAAAAATTGTCATTCCTAAAAGAATAAGTACAATTGGACTAATTGCAAGTAAAAAATCCATCTAATTCTCTCCTCCCTCATCTTATAATTCTTGACATAGGCTTGTATATTGTAACATACCAAGAATTTTTTACATCTTGTTAAATAATGTCTATTTCACTTGCTAGGTTAGCTATTTTGTGATCCCTTCTTGCTTGCCAAATTTTATCTACTCCTTCAACTGCGAAGAAAACTGCGTCTTTCTTTATTTTCTTGTTCAGCAGATCGATAGACCTCATAAGATTGTATTTATTTTCGTCTTCTAAACTTGTAAATAAATTTCCCAATGCGGCCTGTCTTGTCGATAGGTTTTTTAATATAACTCCCGCTTTTTTGTAATTTACGTTGCATTTAAATATATCATTTAGGCAGTCTTCGGCCGCATTTAATATAAGAAATACATCCTGCGTATAGAAATCGAAGTTAACTTCTTTTTGATAAGAGCAAAAATTCTCTTTGAATGGGCTTGACGTTATAAAAACAAATAGAGTTTTGGCATATAAATCTAAGCTTCTCATATTATTTACAGCAGTAATCGCAAAGTAAGACACGCTCTCTCTTAAGCTTTTGAAGTTATCAACATCGGTTCCAAAAGATCTTGATACTATTATTTCTTTTTGTTTGGGTCTTTCTTCTTGTAGCTTTATACACTTTATCCCCCTCAGCTCGAGTACTGTAGCCAACCCCTTTATGCTAAGAGATTTTTTGGCAAATGAGTCGTCTATCATTGATAATTCTAAGGCATTCTGTATGCCTATGCTTTTCAAGTAATTAGCCTTGCTCTTGCCAATCCCCCAAATGTCTTTTGCTTCAAAGTTTCTTAAGGCCCCCTCTTCATTGTCAGTTATATCAAATACGCCATTTAGGTCTTTGTGTCTTTTGGCTATCTTGTTTGCAACCTTTGCAAGGGTTTTTGTTCTCCCTATGCCTATCGAGACAGGTATGCCTATAAGACGATATATTTCATCTTTTAGCTCTTTGCAAAATTCAAATCTTTTCTTTTTCAATATCCCCTTTAATTCTATGAATGCCTCATCTATTGAGTATGCTTCTACGAAACATATTTTGGATCTTATTATGTTTATAAACCTTTTTGATATGTCTTCATATATTTCATAATTTGATGAAATAACCACAGCCCCGTTTCTTTCTAAATAACCCCTTATTTGAAAGTATGGAGCGCCCATTTTTACTCCTAATGCCTTTGCTTCATTGGATCTTGCGATTATACAACCGTCATTGTTTGACAATACCACGACAGGTTTGTTTAGTAGACTTGGATTAAACAATCTTTCGCAAGACACGTAAAAGTTGTTGCAATCTATTAGCGCGAAAAAACTTTCAAAGTTTTCTAATGACATAGGTAATCTTGCCGAATATTTCTATTTCTGGCTTTAGGTCAGAGCTATCCTTTATTGCAAGGTGCCCATCCAATAAAACAACCGATAACATCGAGCTCTTTGGCTGTTTTGATCTGTCGACCACTATGATGTCGCCACTTTTTAGATCCAGGTCTTTATAATCCTTTTTTGTCTTAAAGAA
Organism: Thermodesulfobium sp. 4217-1; assembly: GCF_039822205.1. Taxonomy (NCBI): domain Bacteria; kingdom Pseudomonadati; phylum Thermodesulfobiota; class Thermodesulfobiia; order Thermodesulfobiales; family Thermodesulfobiaceae; genus Thermodesulfobium; species Thermodesulfobium fumaratoxidans. The sequence continues at coordinate 68,374 of NZ_JBAGBW010000008.1, read as the reverse complement.
AAAGGTTGAAGATGGGCTATCCACTATCAACCTGTTTAAATCTAAATCAAGCTTTTCGTAATTTCTTGCAGGAGATGGAAAACCAGTTCTTTGCATTTTTTCACCCCTATTGTTTATTTTTCATAATAATAAATTTTTTATGATAAAATGTCAATAGGGGTGAGTTTTATTAAACTACTTATTTAGTCGACTAAAATCAGTGCTGCTCCCAGGGCACCCGTGTATCTTGAGAGTGATTTTTTTTTGATTTTTAAATCAAATCTTTCGAATAAAATTTCTATATTCTGCAATTCTGAGAGCCCCCCTAAAAGCAATATGCTTTCGTCTGTCTTATTTGTTCCAATCAAAGCTTTTGTTCTGAATATTAGAGATTTTATCACTCCCGCAGCAATGTCTTCTATCTGTTCCCTGGAATGAATCAAGCTTATTATTTCGCTTTCTGCAAAAACAGTACACATCGAGTTTATATTGGATGGCTTTTCTGATCTAACGGCCATGTCTATAAAGTCTTGGATTTTTACATCTAATATTTTTGCCATATTTTCAATATATCTGCCTGTTCCAGCCGAACACCTGTCGTTTAATTTAAAATCTATAATTTTTCCAGACTTATCTACCATTATAAATTTTGTGTCCTGTCCGCCGATATCTAAGAGATAATAACTTTCTGGTTCTATGTATCTTGCTCCCTTAGCGTGGCAAGTTATCTCTGAGACTATCTTTGGGGATTTTACTTTTAGGACGTTATTTAAATTATGCCTGCCATAACCGGTAAGACCAATTTGATCGAAAGGGGGGATGATACCCTCTATCCTTTCAAGATTGGCAGGGGTGCTATCTAATATCCCCTTTTCTAAGATAGAATTTGAACCTTTGTCATAAAGAACCCATTTTATACTTCTTGAGCCTATATCCAAACCGAGTATACTCATAGGTTTTCTACAAAAGCCTCTATTCTTGTTCTAAGTTGCCCAAGGTCTCCAAACGAATAATCTGACTCTACTGTAATCATAGGTATATTATTTTCTTTTGCTGTCTTTCTTATTTTTTCTGCCTCAATCATATATGTAGTACAGAAGCTAAGGGAGGCATACACAATACCGTCAACTCTATAATCCTTGCAAAGGCTTAATATGTCTTCCTCTCTGCCTTTATTTGGTGAGAAACACGCACAATTTATGTTATTTATGTACCTATCTGATATGTTCTTGAGCAAATCTCCCTTGCTTGATGCATTTTCTATCGAAACGTTGTCCTTGAAATATCTTGTGCCAGTGCAATTTTCCTCAACTACCACATCAGCGCCGCTTGTTTCTATTACGTGATGAATCTTCCAGTTGGGCACTACCATTGGCGAACCGGTAACCAATATTCTTTTTTTGTTCTTGTTTTGCGAATTTGATGATGCCTTCTCTTCGCATTCTTGGGCTAATGCTTCTACCATCTTTGTGTATCTTTCTATATCATCATAAAAGCCTATTTGAGTAACCAATAGGGCGTCTATTCCTGATATTGGAGAAGGGGAGAGCTTCCTTGTGTTATAGAGCCTTTTCAGTGCGTTTCTTTTTGCGTTTACCTTTTGGATACCGTTTAGAAGGGAATCAAAATTAATAGATTTGCTAAATTTTTTTTCAAGAAAACTGCATAAATTCCATACTTCCTCTTGCCAAAGCTTTAACCCAGCATCGCTTTTTTTGTTTGGCATATCCATAATGTACATATCAACCATATCAGAAAATATTTCCCATGCCTTCTTCTTGCCATCACAGGTATTTTCTCCTATTAACAAATCTACTACCTGAAAATATGGACAGGTTCTTGAATATTTTGCTCCAATACCCGCTTTTATCAATGGGCACAGATTTTTTGGCACTATCTGTTCACCGTATGGAACCCAAAAGTCAGCTCCTGCACAAAGTCCTACCAATTGACCACATGCTGCTAAAACTATTTCTTCTGGCACGTAAATGCAAAATGATCCAATGACTGGGCCCTTATTTTTGTGCTCTATTAGTTCTTTTACTCTTGCTCCGTGTATGTCTGCAACCACTGAATAAAAGTATGAAAGACCTTTCAGATCTTGTTCCTTGTTTAGAAAACATTCTTGAAATAATACTGGAAGAGCTCCCATTAGGGTGTCGTGAGCCTTTAGATCTATGTCAAGTGATTGGTACATTTCGGTGTTGTCCATAACATTTCTCCTTTGATTTAGAGTTTTTTGATACGTAAACTACGTATCTATCAGTGGCTTTATTTCAAAATCATCTTATAATCACGGACAACACCTCCTTTATTTATTTATAATTATATTTATATTATAATAAAAATAATAATATTTTAGAAAAGTGGTGAACTATGAGTCAAACTATTTGTTATTGCTTTGGTTTTACTGATGATGAGATTAAAGAAGATGTAATATCGCACAATGGCGTTTCTAAGATTCAACAATTCATAGTAAGCAAAAAGAAAGACGGTCAATGTGCTTGCCATCTAAACAACCCAAAGGGGACTTGATGTTTAGCTGATGTCCACCGTGTAGTGGAAGAGGCAAAAAAGAGTCTAAATAAAGATTAGAGGATCTTTTACATTGTTTTTTTCGAATGCCTCCAATCTTTCTGAGCATGAACCACACTTCAAGCAGGGTCTTTTTCCTCCCTTATAGCATGTCCATGTCAACTCATAGGGAACTTTTAATTTTAGCCCTATTTTTACTATTTCGTGCTTTTTAAGGTCTAAAAAAGGCGCACATATTGAGATTTTTTTATAATCACATACCTTTGCGACGTCGTTCATTTTTTTTATAAATATAGATCGGCAGTCTGGATATATTGCGTGATCGCCTGCGTGAGCTCCCAATGACACTGCTTCAAAATTTGAGGATATTGCATACGAGATTGCGATAGACAAAAATATCATATTTCTATTTGGCACTACAGTAGATCTCATATTGGAATCGTCGTAGCTTCCTTCAGGTATATCTAAGTCGCTCGTTAAAGAACTGTCTCCAAAAACTGTCTTTAAAGATCCCAAATCAATCAATTTATTTTCTATATTTAATATATTAGAAATATTTTGCGCACATTTCAGCTCTTTTTTGTGTTTTTGACCGTAGAAAAAGCTTATTGTTTTAACATTGTGTCCCTTGTCTAATAGATAATATAAAAGGGTAGTAGAGTCTAAGCCACCTGAAAAAATATGTATTATTTTCATTTTTTTCTCCAATTCTAATAAGTGTATATAAAAATATTATATACTTTGGCTCTCTAATAGGGAGTCCTTTAATAATTTTGTTTGATATAATTATACACATGGATAACAGCTATCTTTTAGACGGCATAAAGGTTGGCTTTCATAAGGGGATTATCACAACTCTAAATCTTGCAAAGATAGTTGTGCCTGTATTTTTTTTGGTCACAATTCTTAAGGCCACTCCTCTTATGTATTATCTTGACACAATCTTTTCTCCATTTATGAAGTATTTTGGTCTCCCGGGCGATGCTTCCTTGGTCTTAATAACGGGCTATCTTTTAAATATATATTCTGCTGTGGGAGTTATTGTTGGCCTGGGTCTTAATTCAAGAGAGATAACGATTCTTGCAATAATGGTCTTGATAGCTCACAGCCTTATTTTGGAGGGGGCAATCTGTTCTAAGATAGGCGTTAATCCATTTTTTATAACAATTTTTAGGATTTTAACGTCTTTTCTTGCGGGCCTTTTGCTTAATATGGTTCTAAGATGATTGAAGTTTTAGAAGAGGCTGTTTTCGGTTCTTTGGGCACCCTTTTGACTATTACTATGATAGTCATCCCCCTTATGATTTTTATAGAGACCTTCAAGAGGAGTCCATTTTGGGATGGATTTTGCAATAATGTTGCAAATATTATTAAATATCTCGGTTTTTCAAAAAATTCTGCCATACCATTGGCTGCAGGGTCTATATTTGGTCTTATATATGGCGCTGGTACTGTGATGGACGAAGTAAAAAAGGGTTTAATAAGCACAAAAGAGATTATTCTGATAAATATCTTTTTGGTTTTATCTCACGCAATGATCGAGGACACAGCGATATTTGTTGCCATTGGAGCAAACTTTGTTGTTATCTTCTTTGGAAGACTCGCTGTAACAATCTTATTTGTTTTGTTGTTTGGCAAGGTTTTAGATCTTTTTAGAAGATTTGATTAATTATTTTATAATTAATACGCTCAAAAGTATAAGAAATATCGTAGTTGGAAAGCCAATTTTCAGATAGTCTAAAAATTTTACTTCAATTTTATTCTTTTTAGCAATTTCAGCAACTATTAGGTTTGCAATCGAGCCAGTAAGGGTTAGATTGCCTGCCAATGTTGAGATGATAGCCAGCATCGTCCAGCCGTAGTTGGCATTTTCATTTGGGATAAAGTAATGGAGCATCATTACTGCCGGAACATTTCCGATGATGTTTGATAGTATTGCTGTTAAAAATGAGAAAAAACTTGTATTTTTAAAAAGGTTATATCCTATATCGTTGACCAATATATTTATAACCCCACTTTTTTCAACTCCCCCTATCACTATAAAAAGTCCGATAAACGTCAGAAGGAGGCTGTAATCTACCTCTTTAATGAGCTTTTCAGATTTTATTCTTCTGGTTAACATTAGAAACACAACGCCAAGACTAGAAACTACAACTTGATTGAGGTTTATCACAAAGCCTAACACTACAAAAAACAAAATTAAAATACTTTTGTAAACTAAGTATTTGTGAAAGACAAACTTTCTATACTTTGTATCCAAAATCTCTTTTGGCAACCTATCTCTATATCTTATGTGTAAAAATATTGCAACCAATATTAATCCAAGCAAACTTATCGGCAATGTTTTAATAAAATATACTGTAAACGGTATTTTGGACAAATTTGCGATCATTATATTTTGTGGGTTCCCAATTAAAGAGCATGCACTTCCAATATTGGATGCAAGTGCTACTCCTAATAAAAATGGTATAGGATAGGTTTTGGTTCTAGAGCATATTATTATAACTATTGGTGTAAACAATAAACAAACTATATCGTTTATTATTATCATAGAAAAAATTCCTGTAATAAAAATAGTTAAATATAGCAGTGCAATTCTGTTTTTTGCGTTTGAGATAAGAAATGAACCTGCCATTGGGAAAAACCCAGCCAATTTCAAGCTTCCTGACAGGATCATCATATTGAATAGTATTACTATTGTCCTGATATCCACAGAGCTTACAGCTTGATCGAAGTTTAGAATTCCAAATATTATGATAAAGCATGAACCAATGATCGCGCTGGAAGCTCTATTTATTTTTAGATATGGAGATTTTCCAGCCGATAAGACAAAGAGTAAAAATAAGAGAATCAATAATGAAATTATAACTTTCACATCGGGGTAGTTTATTTGTAACAAAGTGCGCATCTATTGAGATGTGTCATCATGATTTAATGTGTCTATTGTTTCCTCTTCTTTTAGAAGGCCCTCTTTTATCGCGTATTTTACAAGATCAGACTTTTTTTGAGCATTTATTTTTTCTGAAATCCTGAGCTTGTAGGTTTCTATTGTTTTTACTGATAGATTAAGTTTGTTTGCCATTTCTTTGTTTCCATATCCTAAGGCTGTATATCTTAGGACCTGGCTTTCTCTTGTACTGAGTTTTACCTTTTTCTCATTGTTTAACATTCCTCTCAAGACTGTTTTTGCAAGACATGATGGAATATAAGTATCCTCTGTGTTTGAAATTGTTTCAAGAGCTTCAATCAGCTCATCGTAAGCCAATCTTTTTGGCACAAATCCATTTGCCCCCATTTTCAATGCCTTAACTATCATAGTTTCATCTTCAAACATGCTTAATATAAGAATTTTTGTATTTGGAGAGCTGGATTTGATTGAATCTATTAAGTCTAACCCGCTTGAGTCTGGCAAAGAAATGTCTAATACAGCTATGTCTGGCTGCAGTCTCTTTATTTTTTCAACAGCTTCTTTTCCGCTTGAAGCTTCGTCAATTACGTTAAATTTTTCTTGATGTTCTTGGATCAATGCCTTTAAACCTGCTCTCAATATGGCATGATCGTCAACTAATATCATTGTTTTTAGGTTTTGGGAAAGAGATTTTGACAACTGTACCACCTCCTTTTGTGGAACTTATATTAAATTGGCCTCCATATGTTTTTGCCCTTTCTCTCATATCAATTATTCCAAGACGAGTTGCCTTTTTATTTAAGGTGTCCTCGACATTAAATCCTTCTCCATTATCTCTTATCTCGAGCTCAATTTTGTCATCTAATTCTTTTATTAAAACGACGGCGATATCTGCACTTGTGTGCTTGACAATATTGGATATGGCCTCTTGAATTATCCTATAGATGTTAATTGACCAGGTCCAATCTAATTTTTCTTCACTTATTGTAAAGTCAAAATCTATTTTTAAATTATGTCTTTTTTCTATCTCATCAAAAAAAGATTCTAAACTTGATTTTAAACCCAATTTTTCTAATTGAGGCGGCCTAAGATTTCTTGCGATGTTTCTGAGCTCTTCTATTGTATCTTCTATTAATTTTTGTAAATTTTCTATTTCTAATTTTTCTTGTTGATTTAGCCTTGATTGGATTATCTTTAGCATTATATTTATAGATGCAAGATTTTGCATTACCGAATCGTGTATCTCCATCGAAATTCTTTTTCTTTCTTTCTCGAGCGTCTCCATAGTCTTTTTTAGAAGTTCTCTTTTTCTTTCTTCATCTTTTAACTTTGTAATTAGTTTTATTTCTTCTTTTGAGGATATTTCCAGCGACATGAGCATGTGCCTGAATGACGTAAAGAGTTCTTTTACCTCATCATCGGCTTTTATATCTGGTTGAGAAACGCTATTGCCAATAGCTATGCTTTTTGCGTATAAAGTCAGCTTTTTTAAATTATTGGTTATTGAATTTGTAAGCTTGTAAAGTAAAACAGAGGCTAGCAGGTTAATAAAGAAACCAAACAAAAGAATCGTTTCTATTATTTCTTGTATTCTTTTTTCAACCTCTTTTTCTGTGACACCAACGTGGATATATCCGAAAGAGCCATCTGCAATAGGATATTTAATATCGATAATTTTACCTATTTCAGAGGAAAATACCTCTGTATTGTTCCCTGTGTCGCTAGTTTGTAAAAGATAAAGCTCTTTTGGAAAGCCATTGCTAAAGGTGCTGCTAAGTACCTCTTTTTGGTTGCCTATTATGTTTATATAACTTACCTCAGGATTGTTTTCTTTGTATTGCACAAGGATCTGATGAACAAAATAAATATTATTTGATAATAGTGGTTCTATTACGCTGTCCGAGAGGTTGGATGCTATGTTGTTAGTCCTCAGAATCAGCCTATCTTCAAGATTTTGTGTTAGTACGATCTTTATTTCTAAAGCTATCCCTAAAGTTATTATAAATATTGAAAATATATTGATAATTAAAATCTTTGTTTTTAAGCTCATTGTTCGAGTTTTCGCAGTATCATTTTTATAGGCAAATATAGTAATGATTGTGGTCTGGAGAAGTTGTCGTATCCCATATTTTTGAGAATTCTTTGTCCTTCAGGATCGTTGGACATATTTAATAATACATCTTTAACTTTTTTTTCAACCTCGGGACTTATATTTTTTCTGGCTACGATTGGCGGGTTTCCGATTCTGATTGGAGATTGCCAGACAATATGTAGATTTTCTGACATTTCAGGGTTTTCTTTTACATAGGTTCTAAAAAATTTACTATTTAAAGCTGCAGCATCTACGATGTTTTCTAAGAGAGCGCGAATAGAGTCAGAACTATTAAATGTAAAAATGTGATTGGAAAAGTAGTTTATATCCAAATTATTTTCTCTGAGATAGTATAAGGGTATAAGATATCCAGAAAAGGATGCGATATCGGTAAATGCTATTGATTTTCCTTTTAAATCTTCAAATGTTCTTATATTATTTTTGTTTGAGACTATAACTGATGAAAAAGTTAAGTCATTATTTATTACAGGTATCGCCAAAATGTCCATCTGATCCTGATCAAGGACATATGCGCTTGCCGTTATTATTCCTATATCTACCGCTTTAGAGTTGAACAAATCTTTGATTTCAAAATTTGTCTTTTTTTGTATTAGGATGCATTGTAGACCAGTTTTTTTTGAGATATATTGGAGCAAAGGCTGATAGGTGTGAATTGTCTCTTTTGGACTGAGGGTCGACGAGACCACCACCCTTAGTATGTCGGTTTTGTCCCTTTCTAAATAGCTATTGGAAAGCCTTTCGTTTAGATTAATATATGTGCTGGGTTCTAAGCTGAAATCTGCCCTCATAACAAAACATAAAAAAGCTAAAAATGCGCATATTAAAATAGCTATTAGAAATAGATATGGCTTTTTTGCTAAATTTAAAATTGACAGATTAAAGTTTTTAAAGGTCTTAATACCCCCACTTTTTTTAATAATTTTAGCACAAAAAATGTTTATTGCTTAAAGGACGTTACTTATTTTTTCCCTATTAGTAATACCGGACAAACGTTTTCAAAGCTTCCCTCTTCTGTGATGCCGTGGCCAAACACGAGTTTTTTAAGACCACTCAATTTCTTTTGCCCAATCACTACGAGTTTTGCTTTTACTTCCTTTGCTACTTCATCTATCTTTTCTTCTAGCAAGCCTATTTTCACGATTCCATAAGCATTTATTCCTAGTCTTCTTCCATCTTCAATCGCCTTTTCGATTTCCTGCCACGCTTTTTGGACGAAATATTCCTCTGCTTCTGGGTTGTAAACTCCAAGGTGCTCTGATTTTTCTATTATCTTAGCTATGACTGCAGGTCTTCCTTCTTCTATCGCCTTTTCGAATCCTCCTTTTAAGACATTTTTATCGTTTTTTATATCTTTTATGACTATTAATATTGGATTCATCTTCTTCATCACCCCTTTTATGAGATTTTTTCTTGAGAGGGCACATATTTGATGTGCCCTCTGTGTTGAACATTGCCTATGCTTCTTTTCTTGACTTCTTACTTAGCTTTGATACTCCTGCGCCTTCTAATAGGTACATTAGCGAGAAACCATACCAGCAGGTATATAGTAGATAAAATATTATTAAAGCGCTAAGAATTATCATTTCCTTTATCCCAACAGGGCTTTGTTCTATGCTTGGATAACTTCTAAGGGCGCCCAGGGCATATTCTCCTTCAACGGACTTTGGAGCTCCAGCAGCAACTATTCCGTCAAAATTGTAGGCTGGCTCTATAGCTCTTTCTAAAATTTCTCTTACAAATTGTAGCTCTGATGCCTGATTGTTTCTTAAATAGGACTTTTCAAGGGCTTGCTGAGATAGATATATAGCATATAGTCCGTCTTTGCTATCAAAACCTAATACGCTTGTCATATCCTTTCTTCTATTGTTGAAGAAGTCCTCGCTATATGAGAGTATTCCTTGTGACACCCTTCCTAAGTCTCCGCTAATAGCTAAAGAAGTTCCCTGAATTTCAACCTTTGCGCCAAAGGATGTATATAGCTTTTCGAGCATTTTTGCTTCGTTTTCATTCGATGCACGATAGTTTAGATTAAATGTTTTGCCTATAAAGCGCTCACTATCCTTGAACACTTTTGGATATTGATAAGCTGATGCCTTTGTAAGACCGTTGAAAAATTGATCGGTCCACTGAAGTCCTGTCAGGTGTCCTGGTGCGACAGGGCTAAGCCATACTACCAACATTGCCATAAAGCTTATTATTCCTATAAGACCTAATTGAAGCTTATTCTTATTTGATAACATCTTCTTCACTCCTCTCGTATTTTGTTCTTAAGAGATCTTCTTTGATTCGACAACTTCCTTGGCTGGCTTCTTTGATATTATTACGTTAGCGTAAAAGGTATACAGCACAAAGAATCCAAATAGCGCTACCAATCCAAAGAATACAACTGTTCCAATCATTGTTAAGACACTTGAAGCTTCCTTGCTTATAGCGATAATATTTGCATCTGATAATCTTGGTGGGAGTGCTGCAAGCCTGTTTACGAATCCTGCTAATATGGTTAGTGCATAAAAGAGCTTGATTGTTGTGCCCTTTACAAATGTTGTTACCATAGCGCCGATTTGAACTCCTATCAGGGAGCCAAGAAGCATCGTTATGGCTATGCTGTAAAAGATATAGCCGTATATTGCATAGTTAAAGATTGACGAATAGGCTGTTGTAAAGATTATTTGAAGAATGTCCGTGCCTACCGTTGTAAAGGTTGAAACTCCTAATCCATATACAAAGAGAGGAAATGTCAAGAATCCTCCACCGACTCCCATTATCGCTGCTACAAAACCTACTATAAAGCCGCATATAACAACTGGGTATACAGATATGCTCATTCCGCCTTCGAATATGTGGTCATCAAATTTGATTCTTGGCTTTAATGGGATGTTTTGAAGCCAGCGTGCGAATCCAGTTCTAACATCCATGATCGCCTTTCTTGAGGTATCCTTTTGTCCCTTTCTTAACTTTATATAGTCCATAGTTGAGTAGAATCCAAGTATTCCGAGCAATATTACATAAACTGTGGAAATAAAAGCATCGCTGAGAGCTGGACTTAGCGCATAGATTTGCCTATTGATAGATGCTCCTATAGTGACCCCTGCGAATGAACCTACTACAAACCATACTGCTAACCAAAGGTTTACGTTGCCTAACTTTTTGTGAAGTGTTGTTCCAAGTATTGCGTTTGCAAATATTGCAAATTGATCTGTTCCAACTGCCATAATTCCCTTTACGCCAAGCGTCATTAACGCAGGAGTAAGAACATATCCTCCTCCAGCTCCTATGACTCCAGTGATTAGGCCTGACAACAAACCGATTACAAGGATACCGCAAAGCATTTGAGTAGTGGCTACTGCAGGCATATAGGCATGCCCACCGCCAATATATGTCGGTCCTGCTGCAAATGCACACTGCATCGCCAATCCTGCAAGCACTGGGAGAAATAATATGAGTAAAAATTTCTTTCTCCTCATTAATATCGTATTGCTTGTCTCCAACTGCCACTTCCCCTGAGCCTTTGAAGCCTCATTAATTAACTCTCCTGTCTTATAAAGCCCTCCGAAAAATCCTTTTAACATTTTTGTTTCCCTCCCTTAAAATTTTTTATACTTTACTAACTAAAATTCTTTTGAGCGAAATTACTCTGTCACCTCCTCGAATCGTTTATAAAATTTATTCATAAATTTTATTTGTATTAATGATAAAATTTAGTTATATAAAAAAATAGTTGGGGAAAGATGAAGTTTTTATTAGGGAAAGCATTGTATTAATGTAAGCAAAATCCCTTACGACATAGATTTTTATTTTTTTTGTATGTATAACTAAAACACATAAATTCCATAAGAATATGTTATAATTGACATTAAGATTTACTACATCATGTAGGTGTTTTTACTTTATTAAAATTAGCTTTTGCCATTACTTATAATTTATAGACAAATAAATTTGAAGGGAGTTTTGGGTTATGGAAAAAACTGCTAGCAGTATCGGGCAGAATATTGAAACGCCAATCGATCAAAAGAAATACGCTACTGTTCTTAAGTGGTCGGCAAGAGTTGGCCTTTTTTCTATTTTGCTTACTTTTTTTATCTATCTTTCTGGATTGATTTCTCCCGTAATACCTTTGGATAAGCTGCCGCGCTTATGGGTAAAAAATTCTGCGCTGCTTAATGAAAGCTTTGGAATTGAAACAGGCTGGGGTTGGATGAATTTAATTTTTAAATCTGATATGATGGCAAAGGCAGCGCTTACTTTTTTGGCTTTTGTGCCAATTTTGTGCTACTTAACAGTTTTGCCAATATATATTAAGAAGAAAGAATTTGCAATGATTTTTATAGTAATATTGGAGATATCCATTCTTGCTTTGGCAGCTAGCGGATTTCTCAAAGTAGAATAGGAGGCATACTGTGAACTCTTCAAAGAATTTAGTATTGTTTTTTTCCTTTTTTATGTTTTTATTTTTTGTATTTTTTTTAGTACCACATGCATTTGCTGCAAAGGATATAATCCTTGCTGAAGAGACATCGGTCGGAATTCCATGGTGGATATGGCCACTGTCTTTGTTTGTTTTTTGTTTTGGTTTAGGCATTGTAGCAGTCTTGGCAGGTGTTGGAGGCGGTGTCCTTTTCGTGCCTATACTTGGCACATTTTTTCCTTTTCATATGGATTTTGTAAGGGGCGCTGGTTTGATGGTAGCTTTGGCAGGATCGCTTTCTGCAGGTCCTGGACTTTTGATGAGAAATCTTGCTTCTCTGAGACTTTGTATGCCTATGGCTCTGATTGCATCAATCTCTTCTATTATGGGTGCTATGGTGGGGTTGGCCTTGCCACAAAACATAGTAAGAATTGCATTAGGATTAGTTATTCTTGCAATTTGTTTTGTGCTTCTTACATCCAAGAGATCTGAATTCCCTGAGATAACCAAGCGTGACAAAATTGCTCAGATTCTTGGTATACACGGTATTTACTATGAAATTACACAAAGAAAAAATATTAATTGGCAAATTCAAAATTCTCACATTGGGCTTGTACTGTTTTTTTTGGTTGGGTTTATTGCTGGTATGTTTGGTTTAGGCGCTGGCTGGGCCAATGTGGCAGTTTTTAACCTGGTTCTTGGAGCTCCTTTAAAGATATCAGTAGCTTCTAGCAACTTTTTATTATCTATTACCGATACATCGGCAGCCTGGATATACCTAAACAATGGCGCTGTGCTGCCCATTATTGCAGTGCCATCAGTAGTAGGCATGATGCTGGGCTCTCAGGTGGGAGTCAGATTGTTAGCTCTTACAAAACCTAGAATTGTAAGGTGGCTAGTAATTATTTTGCTTTCTGTTTCTGGCTTAATGAGCATTCTCAAGGGGTTTGCAATTATATAATCATTTCTTAGGAGGAGTAATGTTTAAGAAGATATTGTTTGCAGTTGATTCGACGCCTAAAAGACATGATGTTATGAGTATAGGCTATGAGTTGGCAAAATTAAGTGGTGCAAAAATAATACTCTTTCATGTTATTGAAATGCCTACACAAGTTGCTGACCTTAACCCTGATGCCGAAGAAGCGGGATATAAAAGGGCTAGTGCTCTTGTAGATGAGCTAAAAAAAGAAATAAAAGACCCAGATATTATAGATGAAATTTCAATCCAAGAAGGGGAGAGCCCTTCAATGGAAATTTATAACGCTGCAAAAAAATTTAATGTTGACCTGATCGTGCTGGGTAGAAAAACTGGCTTTGAGGCGTCTATTATGCACCACTCCATTGCTAGATTCTTGATTGAGAAATCAAAAATCCCAATACTTATAGTTTGACATACCCCTACTACCTACGCTAACGCTTATAGTTTAATTTTATGACTTTCTTTTAAGCAAGAACCTTGATATATTTAAAGCAATTATAATATATATTATCAATCCGACTTCCCATTGCCAAAGCTCGAAAAAGCCTAAACCTTTTAAGATGATGCCTCGTACTACCACCAGGAAGAATGTGGCTGGTGCGATATAGCTTAAATAATATATTATGCCAGGCATAGCCTCTCTTGGGAACATAAAGCCGCTCAGCAAGAAGATGGGCACCATAAGAAAGAATGACATTTGGAGAGCTTGCTGTTGGTTTTTTGCAAGAGTAGAAATTATGTATCCAAGGCTTAAATTGGCAAGTATAAAGGGTAGTGCGAAAATGTACAATAAAAATAAATTCCCCTTAATGTTGAGATTAAATAGCGCCACTGCGGCTATTATAACAAGAGACATTTGAGCATATCCTATAATTGCATAAGGCATAACCTTCCCGATGGTCAGCTCAATTGGCCTAAGCGGGGTAACTATAAGCTGCTCGTATGTGCCTCTTTCCTTCTCTCTCACAATCGCCATTGCTGTTAAAACCAATGTCGATAAGCTTATTAAAACAGCGATTAAACCTGGAACAAGAAAATACGTTGACAGTAGATCGGGGTTATACCATGCCCTAACATCCACTTCAAAGGGGTTTTTATTGGGCAATATTATTCCGTTTTGTTGAAGTTTGTTTGTTAATATCTCTTGATTTTCCATCAGGCCTATCATCTGAGATGCCGATAGGGCAGAGCTTGATGACATAGGATCGGATGCGTCAATTATTACCAATATCTGGCTTGACTTGTTGTCCAATATGTTTGATTCGAGTTTTGGCGGAATAATAATTCCCACCTTTGCTTGTCCATTGTCAATTGCTTTGCCGACTGCATTTGAACTATTTAGAAATCCCTTTATGTCAAAATATTGTGAGCTTTGAAACTTGTATAGTATGTCTCTTGACATCACTGATTTTGATTGATCGTATACTACTGTAGACTGGTGTTTTACATCTGTATTTATTGCATATCCGTATAAAATCAGCTGTATTAAAGGGATAGCAATGGCCGTTATAAAGGTAACCTTATCTCTGAAAAATTGGATGAATTCTTTAATGAATACAGCCCATATTCTTTGAAGCGATGCGCTCATCTAAATGATCCTTCTTTAAAAACGATTGTGCCAGAACTAAATGCAGCTCCTTTTTTTACACTGCCTATAATGTATCCATCAACTCCATTGTCTTTAAGAAATTTTAATACATCGTCTACGACATCTGGATTGTAAGTAGAAAGAAGCCCACCTGAGGTCTGTGGATCATAAATGACGTATTTATAATTTTCATCAATTTTGCCTATTTCAACGACATTTTCTTTATAAAAATCAATATTTGCGAATATCCCAGCAGGGAGCACGCTATCGTTTGCAAGGTTTAAAACTCCTTCAAATATAGGTAGTGATTTAGAAAATATCTCAAATACGACTTTGCTGGATCTTGCTATATTTGCTGCGTGTCCGACCAGGCCAAAACCTGTTATATCTGTGCCAGAAGTTGCTTTAAACCTTTTTTGTGCTTCACCAGCAAAATAATTTAGCTCTTGCATAGATTGAAGAGCGTCTTTCATATCCTCTTCATCTATCAGGTCAATTTTTAAGGCAGAAGTGAGTATTCCTGTACCAAGCGGTTTTGTAAGGATGATTATATCGCCTGGCTGTGCTCTGTTGTGGGCAATCAGCTCATCCTTTTTTGCAATTCCAGTAACACTAAGTCCATATTTTAATTCTAAATCGTCGACAGTGTGCCCACCAAGAATCAATGCACCGGCTTCTTTAACTTTTTCGTGAGAGCCTCTAAGTATTTCGTTTATCACATCGAGTTCAATATCATATCTTGGAAATCCGAGGATATTTAATGCAGTTATCGGCTTTGCTCCAACGGCATATAAATCCGAGAGAGAATTAGCAGCGGCAATCTTCCCGTATAAGTCGGGGCTGTTTACTACAGGAGGGAAAAAGTCAACAGATTGAACAATGGCTAAATCATCTTTTATCACAAAAGCTCCTGCGTCATCAAGGCCATCAGAGCTAAAAATTAGTCCAGGATGCTCAAATTTTGGTAAATCTTTTAAGACCTCACCTAGGTCCTTTGGATTGAGTTTTGCTGCTCAGCCAGCACAACGAACTAAAGAAGTAAGCTTTGGGAAACTGTTCACTTTTTCACCTCCTCTGAGAATAATCTTTATCTATCAATTATACAAAGAAAAAAATAATAATTATAAAATTTATTATAGAAACCATTTTAATATATAATTAATGCATGAACTTACATTATATATCTTTTATCAAATTCAAATATGTTTAGTTTTTCTTACTTAAACATTTTAAACCATCTTTTGGTTTTTGTTTGGCCTCTAATCCCTATGTATTGGCTATTTGTACATTTTTTTACCAACTTTGCAAAAAAAATTAAATTTTTAACTTTTATATTAATATGCATATTATATATTCCATATCTATATTTTTTGATCAACAATCAAAACTTATTAAATATGTACATTCCGATTTCATTTACCTTACAACTGTTTGGTTTTTTTATATTTGTTGTTGGGGCATTTCTTCAACTCTTAACTTTGTCGATCTTAAAGGGCAGAATTCTTGGTTTAAATGAATTCGTATTAGAGGATCCAGGCGACTTGGAAACGAGATTTATATATAAATATATGAGGCATCCAACATATCTTTCGCATTCCTTGCTATTTTTTGGAGTATTTCTTATTAGTGGGGGAACAATGTCTCTTGTTGTGAGCATATTTGATTTTTTAATAAATAATTTTTTGGTAATCCCTTTTGAAGAGAGGGAACTTACAAAGAGATTTGGTTATAAATATGAATCTTATAGGAAGAAGGTTAAAAGATACTTTTTTATCTAATTAGTTTTCCATAAACCACAAAAAGGCATCTTCGAGATTTCCAATTTTGTGTGAGTTGTCATAGTAGATTTTTTTTGCGTTGTTTGGGCTGCCTATAAACTTTAGCTTTCCCGAAATGATGAATCCTATCTGGTTGCAAAATTCAGCTTCATCCATATAATGAGTTGTAACTAAAACTGTTCTGCCTTCTCTTGCGTAACTGTAGATAGCATCCCAAAAGTCTATCCTGGCATCTGGATCTACACCGCTTGTCGGTTCATCAAGGACCAGTATGTCTGGGCTGTGAAGAATGGCTGTGCAAAAGGCGACTCTTTGCCTTAGACCTCCAATATCTCTTACCATAGTGTTTTTTACTTCTGTAAGGTTGTATGACTCCAGCAAAAAATCTATTCTTTTTTCTAAATCTTTTCTTGAATAACCGTAAATAGAACCATAAAAAATCATATTTTCAATTACTTTTAGATCTGGATAGAGCGAGAATTTTTGAGACATATAGCCCAATCTCTCTTTTGTAAATTTCTCTATATCGTCTCCAAAGATCTTTATTTTGCCACTAGTTTTGTTGATAAGTCCCAGAACTAACTTTATAGTTGTCGTTTTTCCTGCTCCATTTGGGCCCAAAAAACCGAATACCGTGCCTTGTTTTATTGAAAAACTTATGTTATCAACTGCAGTGAAATCTCCAAATTTTTTTGTGAGATTTTCAACTTCAATTGCATTTTCTATGCCGAGTGCCATAGATAGATATCTTCCAGGTCGGGGTTATCTCTTTTTATTAAGTCTCTATTTATAGAAATTTTTTCTGACAGCGTATCAATTTCTATATCTTTACGTAATAGGACTCTTATGTGTTCGTTTTTCAACCAGAATTTAAAATCTAGATGTTTCTTTTTTAAGTCAAAATAAAAATCTTGTAAGTTATCTCCATTTACGATGTACGGTATAAAATCAAGATTTTCTAAAAGATCTTTTGGTCTGCCAAACAATACGATTTTTCCATTTTTAATAAAAGTTACTTTGTCTGCCAGATCGCCTTCTAAGAAGTAAGGGGTAGTTAATACAATTGTCTTGCCAGACTTAGTGAGATCTCTTAAGAGTTTCCATACGCTCTTTCTTGAGGCAGGATCTACGCCTACGTTTGGCTCATCCAATAAAAGTACTAGGGGGTTGTGAACAAGGGCGCAGCCAATAGCAAGCCTACTTTTCATCCCGCCTGAAAGTGCTTCTGCAAATCTTTGCTTAAAGTCCTTTAGGCCTATAAAGTCGAGTATAAAGCTCTCCCTTTCATCAAGGTCTTTGCCAGAAAGCGCATATAGACTTCCGAAGAATCTTATGTTTTCACTGACTGTAAGATCTTGATATAGGGAAAATTCTTGTGCTTTATAACCCAATAATTCTCTGGTAGAGGAAATGTCTTTTGTTATGTCTATATCGTTTACTGATATTTTTCCTGAATCAGGCTTTATCATTCCAATAATAATTTTTATTAAGGTTGATTTTCCTGAACCGTCCGAGCCAAGTATTGCTAAAATCTCTCCTTTTTCTACATTTATATTTATATCATCTAATACTTTTTTGTTTCCAAAACTTTTGCATATATTCTCTATTGATATCATTGTGTTTTTTCGATCATGGTGTCAGCTGGCATGCCTGGTTTTAGAACTCCATCTGGATTATTGATTTTTACCTTTACCCAGAACATATATTTTACCCTTTCATCCTTAGTTTGGATAAATTTAGGGGTATATTCTGCTTTGTCTGATATTGCCTCTACATAGCCGCTAAAATTTTTATTTGGGAAGGAATCAACTTTTATTGTGCAGGGCGCGTTCAATTTTACAAAGCCAATGTCTTTTTCGCTAACATATACCTTCACATATGTGCTGTTTAGATCGTATAAAGTTAGGACTGGAGTTCCAGAAGAAACGAATTCCCCTGGTTCTGAATCTTTGGAAAATACGACTCCATCAATAGGCGAATAAATCGCTGTATAGCCTAAAATCGTCTTGGCTTGTTCCACCTGAGAGACGCTTGCCTCATATGCTTCTTTCGCAGACTTAATTTCTTCTTCTCTGTAGCCAATTTGTAATTCTTTGAACTTCTGTTCGCTTGAATTTAGTGCCTCTTTAGATGAGAGATAGGTACTTTTTATGCTATCAAAACTTGATGCAGGTATTGCGTCCTCTTTATATAGTTTTTCATATCTAATATAGTCATTTTTTGCCTTTTCAAATTCTGCGAGCTTTGCGTCTCTATCAGCTTGAGCCATTTTTATATCCTGAGATCTATATCCTGAAAGATATTGATCGTAGAGAGCTTTTGCTTTGTCTTTATTGTGTATAGCTGCTTGAAGAGAATCCGCAAGATCCTTTCTTGAAAGAGTGGCAAGTAGCTCGCCTTTTTTTACCTTGTCGCCTTCATCTACTTTTAAGGAGGATAGGGTTCCATAAACCTGAAAAGAAACGTTGTACTGATCTGCTTCAATGTTGCCAGAAACTTCTAAATAATTGCTTGGCGATTCCCTGTTGAATATAATCCAATATATGCCAACACATACTGCCAATATTAGACTAAAGATAATTAATGTTTTTTTGTTTTTCAACAATACACCTTAATGTTTTATTTTGATTACATTATACCATTCCATGAAGTTTCTTTTTCAACGAGTAATGCATTGTGGATCCCCAAACCTTCAAGCGTCATAGCGAATTCGATTTTGTAACCATTTTTTATCCTGTAATTTGGTTCTTTAGTTTCTGGAAAAGTGACGCATTTAGGAATACCAACAACAGTTGACCATTTAAACTTTTCTCCATTCCTAAATGAATTTTTCATAACAAACTCCTTCCAAAAATTTATTTATAAATAGATGTTATAATTTAGGACAAATCTTGTATATCACTCAAAAGGGGTTATTTGGTTGATTTTAAGGTATTATTTATCCTATCTTACAAAAGAGAGAGTTCACCTCTCTTTTTCATTAGGCTTGTTATTTGTTATTCTATGGCTATTTTTCCTTGGTGGTCCCTTTTTATATGTGGTGGCGGATCGGTGGCAGATTTCACATGCTCTCTTGTTTAGGGTTTTTTTGTTTACTCAGTCCATAACTTTATTATTTATCATTAAATTTTTTGAAAATAAGCATATTCTCTCAATAATTAAATTTTTAAATAAAATTTTTTCTATCCTTTTTTCTACTTTTCTACTTGCGCTATTTTTTGGGCACTCACTGATAAATTTTATTTTTTTACCTATAATTTTGGTTATTTTTTGTTCCATCTTTTTCTCATATTTTTTTGTCTTAATACTCACCACGTTTTTCAAAGAAAAATTTATTTCTTGGGCAATAATATTTGCTATATCAACTCTTTTTGCTACAGTTGCTATGTTTTTATTAAGTGCATTAAACAATAATGCGGCATATTTTATCTTTTCATTATTTCCACTATTTTTATTTATTTTGCCAAAATATGATTTAAATTTATTTTTTTCAAGAAGCTTTAGTAAGTTTAGCTTTAATATTTTTCCCAAAAAGGTTATTTTTCTATTTTTTGGATATTATTGTTGCGGTGGGGCGGTATACAATTATCTTTTAAGTTTTTCTTCCACCTATATTTATTTTTTTACAAGCATAGCTTACTGCCTAACTATTATGTTGTTGCCTTCGATAATTTATTTTAGGAAATTGGAAATCTCAAGCCTGTACAGACCGTCTCTGGCTCTCCTGATAGCTGCCTTTTTTTGGCTGCCGGTTTATTTTGCACATCCATTCTCTAACATAATTTTTGCTATTTTTCAGATTGGATTTGCAATTTTTGATTTTTATTCTCTGTCACTAATACTCTCTTTTGCAATTAGGGAGAAAAATGACATAAGGGTATTGTCTTTTGGCTATTTTATAATCACCATCTCTCTATTTTTTGGAGAAGTTCTCTATTTCTTTATTCATAACATTTCGCAAAATTATGAGATATTTAACTTTGCGTCTTATGCGGTAAGCATAATGTTACTTTTGTTCTTTGTCTTTGTAAAAGCCGATGATTACAATCCTTTTTTGTTCTTCGGACAAGAAATGCCCCCTATCTTGAGTGAAAACGCCTTATTTAAACTGGATTTTGATAAAAGTTTCGCTATTTTTGGATTAACCCCAAGAGAAAAGGAGATTGTTAAATATATATTGATGGGCAGGAATGGTAGATATATTGTTGACAATTTGCACATTTCAGAAAACACTTTTAAGACTCATATGAGAAATATATTTAGAAAATGTAATATTTCTAACAGACAAGAATTGATTGATATTATAAGAAAAAATTAATTAATTTTTTTAAAATCTGATATAATATTCCTATGAAATTTAGGAGGAGTTATGAAAAAAAGAAGTATTGACCATTCGAATAATGACTATAAATTGGAAGCCCTGTCTCTTATAAATTGCACTTTTAAGATGAAACCATTGCATGCCCCTGAGAGTTCTATTTCTGTAGACATAAAGCCTTTGATAAAAAATACAGTAGATAGGACACATGAGGTGGAAATTGTTACGAACATTAGAGGCACAGAGCTAAATGAAGACTTAGAAGAAGTTGGCACCAGAAGAAAAAAACCTTGGCTTGAGTTTTCAGCTACCTACTTTTTGGTAATAACAGAAAATCAAAAAATAAAAGAGAAGGACAGTCTTGTTATTGAGGCGTCCGTTAAGGCCATTTGGCCATTTATAAGAGAGTTTTCACAAAATATGTTTTTCAGAGCTGGCATTCCTGCAATTATAGTCCCTATGAATCTCTTAGAGGTTGAAAAATAAGCTTATTCTTTCGACCTTAATACCTCTTTACCCCTTCTAATAGAAGTTAGAAGCTTGTCAACTTCAGATTCGAGCTTTATCAAGACATTTTCTGAATAGTCTTTGGCTTCTTTCATGAGTTTGTTAGCTTCTTTCCTTGCCTCATTCCTTATTTTTTCTGATTCTTCCTTTGCCTTTATAACCAGGTCGTTCTCGTCTAATTTTTGTTTAGCTTTTAAGTCGGCGTTAATGATTATCTCGTCAGCTTTTTTTTTGGCGTCGTTTATAATATCTTCTTTTTCCTGCAAGAACCTCTGGGCATCAACAACCTCTTGCGGAACGTTCATTCTTATTGAATCGATGATTCTAAAGATTTCTTGTTCATTTACAAAAACCATATTTGTAAGCGGTATCTTCGGAGAGCTCATTACTAGAAGTTCAAGATCTTCAATGACCTTTAAAAAAGTTTGACTCATTATTTTCCCTCGCTTTCGATTAATTTTGTGTTTAGTGCATTTTTTACGATATCAGTTACCCAAGGAGTTACATTTCCATTTAAAGACGCAATCTCCTTTATTATAGTAGAGCTTATATACGAATAATCTTCATGAGTCATCAAGAAGACAGTTTCTATTCTTGGTTCCATTCTCCTGTTGGTGAGGGCCATCTGGAATTCAAACTCAAAGTCAGAGATTACCCTTAGCCCCCTTATTATTGAATTTATGCTTAATGATCGCGCGAAATCAATTGTTAGGCATGTATAGCTCGTTACTAAAACATTTTTTGGCATATTTCTCTCTATTAGTGATTCCTTAATGAGGTTTACCCTCTCTTCCATATTAAAGAGGGCTCGTTTTTTTTCATTGTATGCTACTGCAATAATTACCTCGTCAAATAGATGTGATGCGCGTCTGGCTACATCTAAATGACCAAGCGTTATCGGATCAAAACTGCCAGGATAAAGCGCTTTCTTAATCATCTACAGAAAGTTTTTCTGGAGTATAAAATGTAATTGTATTGCTCGAGTAAGTCCTTGAGTCTGATATTTTCCAGCAACCTACCTGCTCCTTTGGCTTTTTTTTGAAAAAATGATGCAAAATAAATATTGAATTTTCATGGTAACACTTAAAGTCAGAAAAATTATTTAATAAAGCGTCTAAATCATAAGAAAAAGGTGGATCCACATAGATTATATCAAATTTTATGTCATGACAATTAAGCATAAACCTTTCAACAGAATAATTTAATATTGTACATCTGTCTAGCAGGTTAAAATTGCTTAAGTTTTTTTCAAGAAATGATGCGATCTTTGGACTTTTTTCAACACTAATTACGCTCTTTGCGCCACGAGATAAAAATTCTATGGAAACCGATCCTATACCGGCAAAAAGGTCTAACAAGAGACAATTGTCAACTGTGTTACCAAGAATATCCATTAGAGATTTTCTAACCCTAGAGCTAAGGGGCCTAACCTCATTGGTTTTTGGGCTT
This sequence comes from Thermodesulfobium sp. 4217-1, assembly GCF_039822205.1. Classification (NCBI taxonomy): domain Bacteria; kingdom Pseudomonadati; phylum Thermodesulfobiota; class Thermodesulfobiia; order Thermodesulfobiales; family Thermodesulfobiaceae; genus Thermodesulfobium; species Thermodesulfobium fumaratoxidans. The sequence goes on along the minus strand of NZ_JBAGBW010000008.1, from coordinate 45,815 downwards.
AGCAAAGATCTGTTCTTAAATTCTCCTCCAACTATTGAAGTCTTCAAATTGCTTTTATTACCTCTCTATCTTTAAATGTTTTTTCCATTTTAAATTTTAATTCTTTGAAGTGTAGCAGATCTGGATCTTTTTGCATAATTACCTCTGCCACTTTTTGTGCCACTCTCATTATGTCTGTATCCTTTAAGGGATTTGCAACTTTTAACGTTTGATCGATACCGCTTTGTTTGGAGCCAATTATCTCGCCCTGACCTCTTAATTCTAAGTCTTTTTCTGCAAGTTCAAACCCATCGCTTACCTTTTCAAAGATTTGTATTCTTTTTGAGGAATATACCTCTTCATCTACCAGGAGATAACAGGTTGAGCCGAGTTTCCCTCTGCCAATTCTTCCTCGAAGCTGGTGCAGTTGAGCTAAGCCAAATCTTTCTGGGTTTTCAATCACCATGATATTTGCCTGAGGTATGTCAATTCCCACTTCAATGACCGTAGTAGAAACCAATATTTTAATCTTTCCTGTCCTAAAATCTTGCATAACTTTATCTTGTTCGCTTTGTTTGATTTTCCCGTGTATAAGACCAACTTCAAACTCAGGAAAAAGGTTCACTAATTCTTTGTGTCTCTTTTTTACTGATTCTAATCTAAGGGAGTCTGAATCTTCTATCAGCGGGCATACATAGAAAACTCTTGAGTCGTAATTTTTCAAATTTTCTTTTATTATTGAGTATAACTTTTTGACATCATTTTTATTTATTATTTTTGTAACTATTTCCTGTCTTCCTTCTGGCATAGTTTTAATCTCAGAATAATCCAGGTCAGCGTAAAAAATTGATGCTAATGTTCTTGGTATCGGAGTGGCTGTCATAACTAACGTGTGTGGACAGATACCCTTTTCTATTAAGCTCAATCTCTGTCTTACACCAAATCTGTGCTGCTCGTCTATTACAACCAAGCCTAAGTTTTTTAATTCAAGGCCTTCGGTAATAAGAGCATGTGTTCCTGTCAATATTAATGGCACGCCTTTATTTATCTCTTCTATTATTAGATTTCTTTCTGATTTTTTGGTTGAACCCGTTAAAAGATAGATTTTTACCCCCATAGGAGCCAGCCATTCTCTAAGTTTTTCAAAGTGTTGTTTCGATAATATTTCTGATGGCACCATAAATGCCGCTTGAAAACCAGAAGAGATCGCACATAGTAGTGCGCTAACTGCAATTACGGTCTTCCCGGAGCCAACATCTCCCTGCAAGAGTCTGTGCATTGGTTTGCTGCTTTTAACATCTGAAAAAACTTCTTCCACTACTCTCTTCTGATCTATGGTCAATTTAAATGGCAATGAAGAGATAAAATTTTTTATTAGTTCGGAATCAGGATTTAATATTGGAGCATTTTTTGAATTGTATTTTTGTTTCTCAGTTAGGATTGTCAGCTTCCACTGCAAAAGCTCATCAAATGCAATTCTCTTTCTAGCCCTTTCCAGATTCGATAGATCTTTTGGAAAATGCATTAAATAAAGCGCATCTTTAAGCTTCATTAGTTTTAGCTTATTTATTAACGACTCTGGTAGCGTCTCCTTTATGATCCCATTATCATCAAATACATTCTTTATGATCGTTCTAACTTCATTGTCGTTAACTTCAAGGCAATATTCCGGATATATCCCAGAATTTTGGTATATGGGTTCTCTCCCGACCATGGGGTGGTAGAAAACAATCTCTCTATTGTTAGCTACTGCTTCTCCGGCAAAATAGGCACTGGGCTTTAATTTTAAAATTTGAATTTTTTTATAGGGTTGATTGAACCAGCAAGCGCTTGCTCTTTTCCCCTCGATGTTTAACTCTACCTTTACTAGCCTTTTCCTCTCTGGATAGTATATAGGCATGCCTATCTGAGCCTTAAAGGCAAGATTTTTCCCTGGGATTACGTCTTCTGCTGATTTGACTACCGTAAATTCTTTATATTTTTTTGGAAATGAATAGACAATATCTTCAATAGAATCCAGAGAGAGGTCTCTTATAAGGTCAGACGGTTCTCTATTTTTTATTGCCATAAATATTGTAGGTTATTTCGTCTAAATCCGAATTAACCATCCATAGACGCTATCTTCAATAGCTGTATAGTTTCAATTAAAGAAAGTGCTGAGTCGAATCCCTTGTTACCTGCTTTTCCGCCAGCTCTATCAAAGGCTTGATCCATGGTGTCAGTCGTGAGTACACCAAAAGAAATTGGGAGCTCTTTTTCGAGAGAAACCAAAGCAACACCTTTTGATGTCTCTGAGGCCACATAATCAAAATGCGGGGTTTCTCCTCTTATTACGGCTCCCAGGGCGATAAGCCCATCAAATTTCTCTAATTTTGCCAGCTTTTTTAGCGTGAGGGGTATTTCCCAAGCTCCTGGCACATAATAAATGCTTATGTCCTTATCCTTACATTCGTGTCTGCCCAAACAATCTAAGGCTCCATCTAATAGTTTCGAAGTAATTATGCTGTTGAACCTACTGACAACTATGCCTATCTTAAGATCTTTTGCAATCAGCTTTCCTTCATTTATTTGCATTAAAGCTCCTCCTAATTAAAAATTGAAATATCTTATTAATTGCCTTTAAAATATGTGTCCCATTTTTTCAACCTTACACTTAAGATAATCCTTGTTGTATGGGTTTGGATCAGTTTTTATTGGCACTCTTTCTGTTATCTGAAGCCCAAAGCCCTTTATACCAAGCAGCTTTTTTGGATTGTTTGTTAGAATTCTTATTGTGGAGAGCCCTAAATCTTTTAGCATCATTGCACCCATACCGTATTCTCTTAGATCTGGCGGAAAACCGAGTTTTATATTTGCTTCTACGGTATCTAAGTGACAGGAATCTTGCAGGTGATATGCTTTAATCTTGTTTGCAAGCCCTATTCCTCTTCCTTCTTGCCTCAGATAAAGTATTACGCCAAGACCTTCTTCGTTTATCATTTTCATAGCGGCATGCAGCTGGTCGCCGCAATCACACCTGAGAGATCCAAAAACATCTCCTGTAAGACACTCTGAATGAACCCTTACGAGTACATTTTCTTTATTTCTTACATCACCTTTTACAACGGCGACGTGTTCACTTTTGTCCATCAAGTATGTATAAGCATAAATTTTAAAATCTCCATATTTAGTGGGAAGATGAGCTTCGGCCATTCTTTGTACCCATATTTCGCTTTGTAATCTATATTTTATGAGATCTGCGATAGTTAATATTTTTATGTTGTGCTTTTTAGAAAATTCAATTAAATCTGGCATCCTTGCCATCGTTCCATCGTCTTTCATAATTTCACATATAACGCCTGCGGGGGACATGCCAGCAATGCTTGCGAGGTCGACTGCTGCTTCTGTGTGCCCTGCTCTTATTACGACTCCACCCTTTCTTGCCCTGAGTGGGAAAATGTGGCCTGGCTTGACAAAGTCATCTGGCGTTGCATTTGGATCAATTGCCATCTTTGCAGTTTGGGCTCTGTCAAAGGCACTTATTCCTGTGGTTGTATTTTTCTTGGCATCAATTGGCATAGTAAAGGCAGTATAAAATGGATCTGGACTGTTTGACTCCAATATCTCAATTCCCAGCTGGTTTAGTCTTTCTTCGGTTAGCGGAAGACATATAAGACCTTTTCCATAAGTTGCCATAAAATTAATATGCTCAGGAGTTACCTTTTCTGCAGGTATAAATAGATCTCCTTCATTTTCCCTATCTTCATCGTCAGTTATAATGATCATTTTTGAATTTCTTATATCGTTTAGGGCCTCTTCCACAGATGAAAATTTAAAATCTTTCAATTTTATTCCTCCTTAGATTTTTGAGAACTTAAAAAATTTTTTCAAAGCTTTTTAAACAAATAATTAAAAGTAGCATATGATTATTATGATAAAATGGCTTATAAATTATTATATATTATTTTTCAATTTTAAGGAGGTTATATGAAAACAATAGTTTTAGCTATTCTATTTCTCCTAATTTTACAAAAGCCTGGAATATCGAAAGAATTGGATAATATTAGTAACGATTTGAGCACAATAGTAAGAAACAATACCACCTTGGAGACTGGGCAGAGGGCGTCAGTCTATATTGTCTATGGTGACAAGAATTTTTCGCAGAATTTTGGTAAAGATTCTGATAGCGTAAACGAAAGTTATGATGTAGGAGACCTTTCCAGATTATTTATAGGGGCACAAATAGTTAGACTTAGCGAGCTTGGAAAGATAAGTTTAGACGATTCGATATTTAAATATCTGCCAGAGCTAAAGAACGAATACAAAACCAATATCAAAATATCCGATCTTTTAAAAGATCACACATATCTTCCTTATACCTACCCATATAAAATAAAATCTACTGGAGATGTATTGAACTTTCTAAAAAGCAATGAAGATATTTTAAAATACGATAACGTTTATAACAGATCCCAAATTGATAGTGATATCTTGCTTTTAATAATTGAAAGAGTTGAGAAGAGCAATTTTAATGATTCTATGGACAGTCTATTTAAAAAATTTAATCTTAGCAATACTAACTTTATTGATAGCCAAAAAAGCAATCGACTTTCTATTTCTGACAGACTTTATAGCTCGCCTGAAAATATTGGCCAGTTTATAAGTAGTATCATGTCAGATAAAAATCTTTCAAAATCGGTCTTCGCAAGGTTTGAGAGCACTTCCTATGATCAAGACCTGTACTTTACCCCATGTTTTGAATCTCAGAATATTACTTTAATAGATCAAAATAATAGTTATGATAAATACACTCTCTTTTATCAATACGATAAAGAAACAAATTCTTTTATATTTGCAATTCCAGAAAAAAAATTTGCTGTTATCTTCCTTTCAAATTTTCCTGTTAGCATTGCCAGGGAGGAATACTTTTCAAAAGAATTGCTAAAGACTACAGTAAAAGATTTTCTTAAAATGGACATTTTTGACTATAGATCTACCTTATCATTGAAAAAAGTTGACGAAAAAGATGATTATCTAAGTTCTTATATGGGGTTTTTTGAAAATAAGAACGGAATAATAGAATTTCATGTCGTTGATAACAATTTGATGTGCAATATGGATAAAAAATTTTACAATGTAAAATTTTATGATGACGGTAGCTTTAGTCTATATCCTGTAGATAGCTCAAATGATTATATTAAAGAATTTAGGTTTAGGTTTACATATATTAATGGAACCAGATATCTTAGTTTATTAGATTTTGGGCAAAGTTTAACTTTTGCAAGAGAAATTGAACAGCCAAAATACGATGATGCATGGGAAGACAGGCTCGGTAAGTGGATTGGCTCTGACAATAACAGTGCTATTAAAGAAATGGATATTGAAAAATTTAGGGGATTTTATATTTTGAAATACGATGAATCAGCAGGGAAAGAGACGAATTTGGTATTGGTGCCGGTCTATGATGACAGTGCAAAGATTTTAGATTTTGGCGATCAGATAGTAACCTTTCGGTCAGAAGACCAAGATAGTAGCTTCAATTTCTTGGGAATTAAATTTATAAAAAAGAAGTAGTTTTATTTATAAATACTATTTCTGATCCCTACTCTTATATGCTGAAACCATAAAATTGGAACATAGCAGCCCTGTAACAAGTGCTATTGCCCTCAAGCTCATATTGAATGCAATCATAATCCCTTCGCTGATATCCTTTGATAAAAAGGATGAAAGGCTTTGATATCCTACAACGCCAGGTACGAGTAGTATTAAGCCTGAGATTAGTGGGATGTACTGAGATCCCTTGCTGAGTCTTGCCCAGGAATTTGAAAATAGCCCAAGGATTAATGCCGCAAAAAAAATTCCAATTTGATCGCTTACAATTCTATTTCCAAAATAAAGACCAATTTGTGCAAGCAGGGAAGAAAGAAGCATTACAGGAGCGTCTTTGAACCTTGCATTTAGTATGGCTATAAAAGTTAAAGGAGCTAAAAATGTAGCAATGTATTGAAGATATATTGGGAGTGATAAATTCTTTATGTTAAAAATGTATGAATTAGTTTGTGGAAAAAAGAAATTGCTACCTAGTGCTACTCCAAACACTATAAACATAAGAATGAAAAGTGCAGAGCTTAGTCTCGTGGTTCCAGATAAAGGATTTCTGTTAGCAATTTCGTCGATTCCTGATATCAGTGTAAGTCCTGGAAAGAGTACTATCAAGCCAGATATGATTGCTATAGACTGATCGTAGGGGCCGATTAGTGTATATAAAATATTTGATAGGGCTCCAACTGAAGCCGCACAAATAAATTCTAACAACCTTGTGAGATTGAACTTATTGGATATTATAAATATTATTCCAACTATTAAACCCAAAAAACAAGAAACAAAAAGTTCTTTCAAACCCCCGCCAATAATAGTAGAAACCATAACAGAAATTGCAGCATATGACAGAATGACTATCCAAAAAGGAAACCTATTTCCTTTGGACATCACTCTTTTTAAGAGATCTAAGCCCTCCTTAGCTGTCGTCTTTTTATCGAGAACTCTGTTTGATATTTCATTTGTCAATGCGATTTTTTCGAGATCAAGAATTCCTGGCTCAACCCTTAAGATGGTAGTGGTAAAGGCATCCTGGTCTTCAAAAGATAAAAAAATACCTGTTGGAGAGGAGTAAACTTGCAATGAAATGTCGAAATTAGAGGCAACTTCCATGAGCCTTTCTTCGAGTGCATAAGATGAGAAGCCGCATTTGTGAAATGATCTGCCAAGTTCTACTATAAATTTTACTTCTGGACTGTTTTTGCCTGGAAAAGTTGCTTTTTTGCTATTCATTTTTAATAGAATCTGATATATTTATTAGTTGAAATAAATATATCAGGAGGTAAAATGAAATTTAAAGACGCACTTATCTTATATCTACCAGCTATCCTATTTTCCTTTATTGGCATTCTATTAGGTTCTCTCCCATTTTGTAAATTGTTAACTTCGCAAAACGTTTTGACACAGAATCTGACTTTTAATGCTATAACAAGCAATCAAACGATATCTTCCCTGATAAATGCACAAAAGACCAATCTTGGCCTTATATCAGAGGTTATATACTTCTCCACTGCTTTTGGAACTCTTTTTTGCTTAATAAAACCAGTTGCAAAACAAACTAGATTGGTGTGCGGAATCTTGAGCGTTGTTCTGCTCGCATCTTTTTTTGTTTTTTCTTTTACCATTGGCATTGTAGCAAAGTCTGCTGGGGTTTCTGTCCAATTTCAGTGGGGGTTTTTTGTGACATTGGCATTTATTGTTGTTGTAAATTCATATTATATGTTTTATTTTTTAAATGCGATTTTACCGGGCAAACCTAAGGCGTAGGATTTGAATACTGAGCTTTTATATTGTCCCACTTGGTGTATTGGTCTTCTAACTTCTGTTTGCTAATTGAAAGCCAAGATGCAAGAGTTGCATCGTCTATTTTCAATTTTTTCTGTAAATCTCTGGTAATGGTGTAGTGGTTTAGGGCAAATTTTACCATTTCTTTATCAAATGGCCCGTTCAATGACTGCAATATTAATCTGAGTTCTTCATAGTTAAACGCACTGTAGTTAAATCCAAGCTGAAAAAAACTTCTCTTTTTGTCTTCTTTTGTGAAGCCTTTTTCCTTTGATAATACACAGCTTTCATAATCATATTCTTCTTTATTGTTTTCAAACCTATTTGTAGATGATTCGAAGCAAGACTTGGCTAAATCATAGCCAGAACTAAACTCCGAAGAAATTTCTTCAGAGTTTAATCGGCTATTGGATAAGAAAACTATTGTGCTTAGAATAAAGATAAAAGAAACAGCTATATATTTATAACTGAAATTTTTCATTTTCTATCTAGGTTTTGCTTGCTCTGCATGAATTCTGTGCCCTTTTATGATTGATTTGTGCAACACAGCAATTATTCTTTCTGATACCTCTTCGGGCACTTCAAGAAAGGTGAACTTGTCAAGTATTCTTATATTCTTTATATCCTTCTTCTTCATATCTCCTTCTTCGCAAATATAATTTAAAATATCATCTTTTGAAATATTTTTTTCCTTGCCAATGTTAATAAAAAGTCTTGACATGCCTTGCTTTGCACCTGTTTTTGCGAATTTTTCTCTGTCAACCTCTACCTTTTCTGTTGGTTCTCCTTCTTGATATAGTCTAATGGCAGCAGCTGCAATTTTTTCTGGCTCAAACTCTTCCGTCATTTCTTCGACTATTGAGATATAATGCGATATATTCTCCTGTTTAATTATTTTAAATATCAAACTTTTTAACTCATCTTTTTGTTTCTCTAAAAGATCTGATATGCTTGGGACTTCTTTTCTCCTAATCGTTACTCTGATGACCTTTTCGATCAATCTTAACTGTCTAAACTCCCTTGGCGTTATAAACGTTATAGCGATACCAGATTTTCCTGCTCTTCCTGTTCTGCCAATTCTGTGAACATAAGATTCTGGATCCTGAGGTATGTCAAAATTTATAACATGACTTACGTCTGAGATGTCAAGCCCTCTCGCTGCTACATCTGTGGCCACAAGAACTTCTAATTTTTTCTCTCTAAAGGACTTCATTACTCTATCTCTCTGAGATTGAGTCAGATCTCCGTGCAAGCCTTCTGCGCTGTAGCCTCTTGTGTTTAGCGATGCTACCAGCTCATCTACTCCCTTTTTTGTTCTACAGAATATGATTGTCTTATCCATATCTTCTGTTTCAAGTATTCTACAAAGCGCTTCAAGTTTATCTTTTGATTCACAATAAAACTGATCCGTTAAAGGTACTGTCAGTTGTTCCTTGCTTATCGAAAAAACCTTTGGATTGTTCATATATTTTTTCGTAAGAGATAAGATCGGACCTGGCATAGTAGCAGAAAACAATAGCGTTTGCCTATTTTCTTTTTGGATAGATTTTATAATTGTTTCTATATCGTCAATGAAGCCCATATCAAGCATTTCGTCAGCTTCATCCAATACCAGGATTGAAATCTTAGATAAAAATATAGTTCCTCTTCTGATGTGATCAAGAAGTCTCCCTGGGGTGCCAATTATTACCTGAGCTCCATTCTTTAGTGCTTTTATCTGCCTTTCAATAGATTGTCCGCCATATATTGGCACAACTCTTAGTCCTTTGTATTTTGCAATTTTGGATATTTCTTCTGCTACCTGTATTGCGAGCTCTCTGGTGGGAGTAAGTACTAAAGACTGGGCCACCTTTTCGTTGGTGGTTTTTTCAACTATTGGTATTCCAAATGCTGCTGTTTTTCCTGTTCCAGTTTGCGCCTGGCCAATTACATCCGCTCCTTGCATTACAATTGGTACTGTTTGTTTCTGAATTGGGGATGGCTCCTCAAATCCCATTTCTTTTAATGCTAAAAATGTTTTTTCGCTTAATTCAATTTCTCCGAAATAAGAACTTTTTGACAATTTATTTCTCCTTTTTTCTTTTTCTTTTTATTGCTAAAATTGTATCATTAAATCTATAAACGTAGAATGGAGGACACAATGAACTTAGAGATCAAGAGGTTAACTTTTCCAAGTGATTCCAACGTAATACTAGGCCAAGCTCATTTTATCAAAACAATTGAGGATCTTTATGAAATTATAATATCCATCAGCCCAAACGCTAAATTTGGCATTGCATTTTCAGAGGCATCTGGAGATTGTCTGATTAGGACTGAGGGAAACAGTAATGACCTTGTTAACGTTGCCGTAAAAAATCTCATCGAGTTATCTTGTGGGCACAGCTTTGTCATTATACTAACAGATGCATTTCCAATAAACATCTTAAACGCCATAAAAAACTGCCAGGAAGTTGCATCTATCTTTTGTGCAACCGCAAACGACGTTAAAGTTGTGGTTTCCTACGATGAAGATGGAAACGGTGGTATATTGGGAGTCATAGACGGGCTCAAGCCTAAAGGTGTCGAAGATTTAGATGATAAGGGAAAAAGAAAAGCATTTTTGAGGAAGATTGGATATAAACTTGTTTAATTTATAGATTCGAGCGTGCTCTCAGCCCAGCTTATTGCTTCCATATAAAGATTGCCCATCCTTTCATGTCTAATCCTAAGATCATAACATATTGCTATCACTTTGTCCCAATCTCCCTTTTCATAGAACTCGACAAGTTTTAGGGCTTGGACATATCCTCTAGTTTGTGGATTATCAACGCCTCTTATAGAATTTGAAACCGTATCGCTAAGAGGCAGATGCACCAAAAGATTATCTTTTGAGAAACCGGTTATGACGTCAAAGAGAGAGAGCAATCCTATGAGGTAATATTCTTCTTCTTTAAATTTTTTTGATGTTTCCTGTGCCAACAGCTGCATAAGCCTTGCTCTTGTCAGCGTAATTTTTATAAGCTCTAAAGGTGCTGAGGTTTTTTCAATAATAAGGATCATCACTATCCACTTTACCATTTGCTTTCTTCCCAACAAAACTATAGCTTGTAGTATCGAATTAACCTCACATCTAAAACCAAAAAAAGAAGAATTGACAAGCTTAAGTATTTTAATTGTTAAATATGCATTTTTCTTTATTTCCTTTTCAACTTTATCCCAATTTAGATCTTCTGATAAGAGCATTTTTAAAATATTCAAGAGTTCAACTTGTGAAGCCGTAAAGTCTTTTTTTGACAACGTCTCTGGCTTTGAAAAATAAAATCCCTGAAATAGTCCGTAGCCTTCTTCCAATGCCTCTTCATAAACTTTATGATTTTCTACCTTGTGTGCAATTAACAGTATATTTGGAGCAATGAATTTGGGAAGAGCTTTCCTTTTATCTTTTGGAGTGGAGGTGAAGTCAATTTTTACGACCTTAAAGAAGTTTATGATTGATGGATGAGGCAGATCTGTTCCTTCATGTGATAGGTTAAATCCTGCATAGAACAGGTCTCTTAAAAAGGCAAAGTCTTTTTGAACGTCAATGTCTTTTTGGTTAATTTCAAAAAAAACAGACTCTTTGGGCGTAGGCGGAATAGATCTTTTCAGGGTATCAAGGGGGATATTTATAAATACAGGCAATCCCTTGCCTATGTAATTTATTCCGTAATTTGTAAATAGATCAACCAGAACTCTTAATGTAGCTTCTTCCGGATTTTCTTGGGCGTATTCATTTTTTGATGAGCTTCTAAATAAAACTTCGTACCCAAATGTTTTTTTATCGCTATTTAATATTGGCTGCCTTGCTATAAAAGAATCCACCGTATGCCTCTTTAAGATATAATTTATTTCTAAATATTTTGCAAATAAATTTAGAAAGTTGTTTAGAGGTTTTCATTATAACACAAAAGAATAATTATTATTTTAAGAGCCAAAAACCTCTTTTTTAAAATTTTCTATGCCAAACTTTTCGATGAATCTTGCACTCCTATCTTTTGGGTTAGCCTTGTCTGTATATATTTTTATAGCCCTTTTAACCAGATCCACTGCATCCTCTTCAGATAGCTCTTCTTTTATGACGTCACCAATCCTGGGAGCCCTGCCAGAATTGCCTCCAAAAATCAATTTCCAACCTTTAACTGTTCCAATCAAACCTATGTCTCTTGTGAAAGCTTCACCACAGTTAAATGGACATCCTGATACTCCAATTTTTATTTTTGCAGCAGTAGGCAAGCCGTATAAAATATTTTCTAATTTCATGCCCATTTCAAGAGAATTTTTTTGCCCAAATCTGCAAACGCTTGTCCCAGGACATGCTTGGACATAGTGTAGACAAGGCTCAAGCGCCCTGCCAATTCCTGTTTTTAGATCTGCCCAGACTAGATCAATTTCGTCAGGCTTGATCCCAACTAACACAATTCTTTGTCCTGATGAGATTTTAACTATTGGTATAGAATACTTTTTTACTACTGATGAAATTGTTTCCATAGTTTCAAGAGAGAGTATCCCACAAGGGATCCTTGCTACTACGGCGTATGTTTCTTTATCTCTTTGTAAAATTGCACCATTTTTTTCAACTTCCATTTTTATCCCCCTTAATTTTCATATGTTTAATTAATTATACAACACCAATCTTGATAATTTTAATTAAAATTTCTCAACAGCATCAACCACTGCAAGCTGTTGTGTTTAGAGTTAAAATTTTTCTAATTGATACCTTATTACTGTGTTTTTTATGAAATTATGCCAATAATTTTAGGAGATTTTCTTTCAGAATAGGTAGCATATTTGCAAATTATGAATAACATATGTTTGGATTAGTTCGTCAGCTATAAAATCACATTCTACTTTCATAATAAAAAACCCCGCTCAATAGCGGGGTTTTTTATGTAAAGCACTTGTTTTTTAAATAAATCTATCTCATAGACATTAAAACTCTTTGGTCGGGGGTTAGCACTTCTAATATTTTAATTCTATAATCTGTGTTCAAATTTAACATCTCAACTTTTGCGCTATTTATCTCCTTTATCTTTGATTCAAGGGTAGACATATCTGCCTTATTAGCTACTAAATTTCTGTAGTCATTGTTTAGATTCCAGAGCTTTGTTCTTACAACCTTAGCTTGGGAATACTTGTTATCGAGCAATGATTTAATCTGTGTAACCTGGTCATCTGTCAAGCTTAACTTTGCTTTCAACTTATCGAGCATAAAGTTTTCTCTTTGCTCGTAATTAAAGCCCTGTCCATTATGAGCCTGATCCATTGCATAACCATGACCCGAACCTGGACCAAAACCTCCTGTACCAAAAGCAAACGAATTTCCCATAAACCAAACAGATGCAAGTAGAGCTAAAGCCATAACGCCTACGAAAAACTTTTTCATTCTTTTCCTCCTAAAATATCAGATTTAAAACTCTCTTGATACTTTTATATACGGTAGCTTTCATTAGAAAGTAACAGAATTTTTTAATCTTTAATTATTGCAATATGCTACAATGTAATAGTTTTTAATCACAATTGTGTAATATAAGGAGATGATTTTTGTGCCAAGACCGAAATTGAAAAGATTTATTCAAATGGAGCCTAAGTATAGCGTATATGCTCCAAAAGGTGCAGGCAAAACAAAAGAAGAGGTTTTGATGGATCTTGATGAAGTCGAAACTCTCAGGCTTGTTTTTGGTGAAGGCTTAGATCAGGATGGAGCCGCAAAGAAGCTTGGCGTTTCCAGACAGACTGTCGGAAGAACAGTAGACATCGCAGGAAAAAAGCTGGCTGACTTTCTTGTCAACGGCAAAGTTTTGAAAATCAAAACTGATGGCAATTATGAATTTATCAATCAGGATGTTGACAAAGAGGTAGCCAAATAGATTTATTTTGTGCCCTTTATTAAAAAAAGAGGGGCGCTTTGCCTGTCTATTACGGCTTCAGGGTCAGAAAGTGCTCTTAGATATCCACGCGAAGTATAGGTGGATATATTTTTAAAGTTGGTTCTTTTGTAATTATCTTGCAAATATCCAAGCCTTTCGAAATCATTTAGCTCGGACCATAAAAGTATTGATTTAGGTTTGAAGTATCTATTTGTAAATATTGTTATAAAGGAACCACCAGGTTTTAAAATCCTATTTACCTCGTTCACAAACTCTTGTGGACGAGGTAAATATTCGAAACAGAAGCTACATATTACAAAATCGAATTGGCCTTCATAATATGGCAGGCGTGGATCTTTTACAATATTTTTATTATTGATTGATGAAATCTTTTTGTCTATTGAGGATATTTCTTTGTTTAAGCCAATTATTGTTATATCAGGATTATTCTTTAAATAGGGAGAGGTTCTGCCCATAATATCTAAAATTTTGGAGCTATTATCAATCATGTTTTCTAAAACTTCGCTTATTTTATTTTTTAGCACAATGTCTACATTTATTATTGAGGAATTATTTTCATAAAATATTCCACCTTCTTCTGTGTCTCTTACTTCAAACGAGTTAGCTGAATAAAAATCAGTGTCAATTTGTTTAAATTTTCCCTGCATTCCTATGCCATTTCCGATGTCAGATATCCAATCAAAACACATTCCGCCTGTGCCAAACTGAACCTCTGGTTGTTGGGCAATCCTCATTACTTTAGCCGTAAGAGTACACTTTATCTCTGATAGTGGGTGATTGAAATCAGCAAAGAACAGATCGTCTCTTTTCTCTATACACCTAAACAAAGGCTTTTTAATAGAATTTTTACCTTCTCTGCCCATTAGAGCCTCTATTCTATAAAACCTGCCAACTTTAAAAATTTGCTTTTCTTCTTCTGAGAACCACTTTATTGGTATTATATTTTTGGATGAGTAAGGTGAAAAAAGCTCTCCTGCACCATAAGTAAACTCAAATACCTCTCCAACTTCTTTTCCGGGTAACCATTCATGTAAATTGTCTGGTAAAGTATTTGCATCAAGCCACATGTGTGGTCTTGCAAAATAATTTTCTACATGCTTAATATTGTTCTCTTCCCATGTTAAATCTATTGATAACGAGATCCTTGAATCTTTATTAATTTTTTCCATTATTTCACCTCTTAGAAGTAATTCTCATTTCTATTGACTTTTATCTATTGTTAACTATAATTTATTATAATAAAAAATGAAAGGGGGAAATTTATGGACGTTGTAACATTGTCAAGACTGCAATTTGGAGCTACTGCAATGTACCACTTTATTTTTGTCCCATTAACTTTGGGCTTGGGCATCCTTGTGGCAATAATGGAAACTCTTCATTACAGAACAAAAAATGAAATTTATCTGAAGATGACAAAATTTTGGGGAAGGCTATTTCTAATTAATTTTGTTTTAGGCATTGTCACTGGTATTACACTTGAATTTCAATTTGGTACTAACTGGGCTCAATACTCTATTTATGTGGGTGATATTTTTGGCGCGCCTCTTGCAATAGAGGCTACACTTGCTTTCTTCCTTGAATCTACATTCTTGGGAGTTTGGCTTTTTGGGTGGAAAAGGATATCGCCAAAGATGCACTTAATTAGTATCTGGCTTGTGGCCTTCTCATCAAATCTGTCTGCTCTATGGATACTCATTGCCAATGCTTGGATGCAAGATCCTGTAGGCTTTGTTCTTAAGAACAATAGAGCAGAGATGACCAATTTTGCTGCTGTGGTGTTTAACCCATACGCATGGCTTAAGTTTACCCACACCATTACAGCAGGCTTTGTTGTAGGTGCTTTTTTTGTAATGGGTATATCTGCCTATCATCTTTTGAAAAAACAAAATGTTGAGTTTTTTAAAAAGTCATTTTACATTGCTGCCACCTTTGGCATGATTTCGAGTTTACTTGTATTTTTTATTGGTGATATGCACGCTGCAGAGGTTGCACATGTTCAACCAACAAAAATAGCTGCAATGGAGTCTCTTTGGAATACTGAAAAATCAGCTCCAATTTACCTTTTGTTGGTGCCTGATGATGCTAAAAAGTCAAATCTGGTAGAGGCTTTTCCTATACCGTCTCTCTTAAGCTTGCTTGCTTATCATGATCCCAATGCTACAGTCAGGGGGCTAAATAGCTTCCCTCAGAACGATATCCCCCCTGTAACTCCAGTTTTTCTGAGTTTTAGGATAATGGTTGGTTTGGGAACGCTTTTTATATTTCTAACGATTTTGGCATGGTGGCTTGCTAAGAAAGACAAATTGCTCAATCATCGTGGTTTTTTGAGAATAATGCTCTACTCACTTCCTCTTCCATATATTGCTACTCAAGTTGGCTGGATTGTTGCTGAGGTTGGAAGACAGCCCTGGATAGTGTATGGTTTGTTGAAGACGAACGATGCTGTTAGCAAAAACTTGACAATTGGAGACGTCATATTAACTCTTGGAATTTTCATTGTTTTGTATACAGCGCTTGCTGTTCTTGATTTTACGCTATTAACTTATTATGCCCGCAAGGGTCCTTTGGAAACGGATTAGGGGGTGAAGTTATGTTAAATATATTGTGGTTTATCATTTGGGGACTGCTTTGGGCTATGTATTTTGCCCTTGATGGTTTTGATCTTGGAATAGGTATGTTATTTCCATTTTTTGGTAAAACAGATCAAGACAAAAAGACTATGCTTGAAAGCGTTGGCCCCGTTTGGGATGCTAACGAGGTATGGCTTATAACTGCAGGAGGCGCTACTTTTGCTGCTTTTCCGACTACATATGCCTATATGTTCAGTTTTCTATACCTTCCGCTTATGCTTATTTTGTACGGCTTGATAATAAGAGCTGTATGCCTTGAATTTAGGTATAAGGTAAATAATCCTTCTTTAGCTTCTTTGTTAGAAAATGGATTGTTTCTTGGGAGTCTTTTACCTGCACTTTTGCTTGGAGTTGCCTTTGGGAATATTTTTCAAGGACTTCCAATCGATCAGACCGGCTATCATGGAAATCTGATAACGCTTCTTAACCCGTTTGGGCTAATTACCGGTATCTTGTTTGTAGTAGCTTTCTTGTTGCATGGCTCTCTTTGGCTTTCTTTTAGAACTGAAGGGGATATCAATCTTAGGGCTAAGGCTCTTGCCAGGAAGCTATGGTTTATCACGCTATTCTTTGCAGTTTTGTTCTTGGTAAGCGCTTACTTTGTAACCAATCTTTATGCCAACTACTTTTCTATGCCATTTCTACTTATTGTGCCCATTCTTTGTGTAATTGGGCTTTTGGGAGCAGGATTTTTTATCAATTCCTCTGAAATTATGGCCTTTCTATCATCGGCGATATGTATAATATTTTTAACGTTTACTGGCGTAGGAGGATTATATCCAAATCTTATTCCTTCTAGCATCAACAATGCTTTTAGCTTAAGCGCTTTTAACTCATCTTCAAGCCAATATACATTAACCGTTATGACAGTTGTAGTGATAATATTCGTACCGATTGTACTTGCGTATAAATTTTGGACATATAAAACATTTAGCTACAAGATAAAAGAAGGTGAAGGAGAGGGCTATTAATTAACAAGAAAAAGGTGTATGCACTTTAGTGCATACACCTTTTTTGAATTTAATGTTAGCTCGTTAATAATATTTATCCGATCAGCTGATCTGTAAAAATAGGTGACAAAAAACTTATAAGCTAATTTTTAATAATTCAGAACGAGATTGGCTTCCATCATCTCCTTGAGAGCCCTTCCTGCCTTTATCATTTGGACACCATCTATTAGCTGGTCCTTTGGTATCTCTTTTGAAATACAAGCAGGGATACAAGCGAGCAGCTTTCCTCCATTTTCAATAAAATTGTCTACATGTTCTTTAATGGTTTCGTGCTCTACAGCCTTTATGTGTTCGTATGCTCCCTTGGTGACGTTATAAATTCCATTTGATTGGAATATCATTGTTACATCCATCTCCATAATTAGAGCAGTGTTCGCCATTATAAAGGCAAAGGTAGCCTTTTCTGGATCATCTGGTCCCACCGTTACTGTTACAACAAGTTTTTCTGACATAGATCCTCCTTTAAATTGTTTTCAATAAATTTATTTTTTACAATCCTTGTAATTATACATTCTATTTCAAATTATGTTAAAATATTTTTAATTTGTATTGGAGGTGTATCAATTGAAAGAAGGAATTCATCCTCAATTTTATGAGGACTGCGTGGTTACATGCGCTTGTGGCAATACTTTTACCACAGGTTCAAACAAGAAGGCTATCAAGGTAGATATCTGCTCAAAATGTCACCCATTTTTCACTGGAACTCAGAAACTTGTTGACACAGAAGGCAGGATAGAGAAGTTTAACAAAAAATATAGCAAGAAATTCAAAGAGGAAGAAAAAAATTAAGATTTCACTTATTTACTGTACTCCAGACCCCGTCAGGGCTATTGCCCTGGGGGCAAGGGTCTCAGTGACTACGAAATCTATCTTTGACGTATATTCTGATCTTAAAGAAGATGAGGCCCAAGAGCTTGTAAAGAGATTGTATAAGATGGGACATCATACTCCTTTTGAGCATGTTTCTTTTACGTTTGGAGTTGAAAATATCTCCAGATCCTGCTCTCATCAGCTTGTAAGGCACAGGATAGCGTCCTTTACACAAAAGAGCCAAAGATATACCAGGTTTGGCATGAGGAGTCGAGATTCTGAATCTAACAAAAGAGTTGAGATAGAAGATTTATACGTATTCCCGCAAACATTCCAGAAACATCCATCAATTCTTACGAAATACAGGGACTATCTGGAGCTTGGGAGGAGATTGTACGAGGATCTTTTGTCTAAGGGAGTTCCTGCTGAGGACGCAAGGTATATTCTGCCAAATAGCGCTCATACCTCTCTTGTTATGACTATGAACTTCAGGGAGCTTATGCATGCATCCAATCTTAGGCTTTGTCAAAGGGCACAATGGGAAATACGTTCAATATTTGAGGAGATAAAGGTAAGAGTTTTTGAGGTTTCTCCCTTCTTGTCAGAATTTTTATACCCAAAGTGTGAAATTACAGGCTATTGCAATGAGGAGAAATCTTGCGGCAGAAAGCCTAAAAAAGAGTCTTAGAAGAATTGCTTATTTCAGACTTTGATGAAATAATAGACGGTTTTACCGCTGATTCGTATTTTCTAAGAACTTTGAAAATCCTGAACGAAAAAGATATCAACAAGAGTGTTTTGGTTGAGATAAAAGCTTCTTCATTGCCGACAGGCTATGATTGGGGGATTTTTGCAGGCATTAATGAAGCCAGGATGATACTTAATAATATAAGAGGCATAGAAGTATTATCTATGCGAGAGGGCAGCTTATTTTATCCTGACGAGCCAGTTTTGTCTATTAAAGGTAGATATGTAGATTTTGCTCTTTTTGAAACTGCAGTATTGGGCATTCTTTGCCAGGCATCGGCGGTAGCCACTAAGGCTGCCAGAATTAAAAAGGTCATAGGTTCCAAGCAGCTTATCTCATTTGGTTCGAGGCGCGCTCACCCTTCTATTACAGCTCATCTTGAGAGGAACGCATATATTGGAGGTTGTGATGGGGTTTCAAGCATTATTGGCGGTAAAGTAATCAATCAAACCCCAAAGGGGACTATGCCTCATTCTTTGGTGCTGCTTATGGGGTCCTTGAAAGATGCTCTTAAGGCATTTGACGACGTGATTGATAAAGCTATACCTCGTATTGCCCTTGTCGATACTTTTTGTGATGAAAAATTTGAAGCTATTGAGGCTGCCAAGCTTTTGGGCGAAAGACTTTATGCCGTAAGGCTGGATACGCCGTCCTCAAGGAGAGGCAATATTAGAAAGATTCTTGAAGAGGTTAGGTGGGAGCTCGATTTGCGCGGTTTTAATAAGGTAAAGATTGCCCTTTCAGGGGGCATTGATGAATATGTGGCCAAAGATCTTAGCGATGTGGCAGACATATTTGGCGTGGGCACTGCTTTGACAAATGCACCAATAATAAACTTTTCAATGGATATTGTGGAGATCGAAGGAGAACCCATTGCCAAGAGGGGCAAGAAGTCAGGGCAAAAGGATTTGATATATTGCTCGCATTGTGGCAAAAGATTTGTCGTTCACAAAGACAAAAATAACCAAAGTGTATGCCCAGTTTGTAAATCACAGACTGTATCTTTACTTTTGCCTATTGAAGAGCCATACCCTGACAGCCCAACAATAAGAGCAAGAACCTTAGAAAACCTTTCAAGTATAGGATAATATAATCTAATCTCAGTTTACGTTTACAAATACGCTTACTGCTGCACAGCAAATAATTACTTCATCGCTGAGGTCTTTTAGCTCTTCTATTTTAAGAGCCTTTATCTTCATACCTCCATCTTTCACATCTATCTTTATATTCCCCTGAATTGGAAAGGCAGTTTTTAGCTCTTCAATATCTATCATGTCTGGATTTGGAACTCCTAATTCTGCTAAAATTTCGATTTCTTCCAGATTCTTAATGTTAAATATTTCTATTAATCCAGTTATGTAAACGTTCTGTATTGCGTTTTTAATAGCTTTAATTGCTGCCTTTGTAGGAGACTGTCCGTGCTGGTCTATGCCCATACCCATTTCAATTAACAGTCTTTTTCTCATAAATATCTCCTTTTTTAACTTTTAGAATTTTTTTGCTGTGTTTGTGTAGGGAAAAATAAACATAGCCAAATATAGAAATTGTGATTACGAGAATTAAGGATGCTAATAGCGAATTTTCTTTGAACATCTTTATGCTCTCCATTCCTGAAAAGCCCACTATTAATACAAAAATAGTCCATATTGAGCTGCCTATGCTAGTTGGGATTAAAAAATCTTTTAGATCAACTTTCGAAATCCCTGCGATGTAGGAAGAAAAATGTCTTATTCCAGGTAGAAATCTGACAACTATAAGAATTACAAAGCCCTTCTCTCCCTCAATGAGATATAAGATATGTTCTAATATGTTTAGGTACCTTGGACCTAATTTTGTAGTAAATGGCTTTAGTTTTACGCCGATTAAGAAAGATAAACATGCTCCAAAAATTGTTGAAAATATTGTGAGTGCGATAGCTTCTACTGGGTTTATGAAACCAGCGCCTACAAGAGCGCCTGTAATTAATAGCATTCCTTCATAGGGCAGGGGTAATCCCATTGAATCTAAAAAAAGCCAGAAAAATGCGATAGAGCAAAAGACCCATATGTTCATATTCATGCTCAGTACGCTTGAATAAATTACATTTAGCAAATTTGAAATTTGTTCCAAAACTTCACCTCTTTTATAGTTTAGAATATTATATCAATTATAGTTTGGTATAAGTTATATTTTAATTAGATTGATTTAATTATTTAATGTCAGGAGGATAAAAAAGTTATTTTTACTATAAATGCCTTTGCAAAAGTTAACTTAAGCCTTGATATTTTAGGCAAATATCCAGATGGTTATCACGAAATTGCTTCTGTTTTTCACAGTATTGATTTTTTCGATTCATTGTCTTTGAGGCCTATTGATAATAAAAACTTGATTCTTGATTCTAACATTAAGATTGAAAACAACATCTTACACAAAATTTGGCATTATATTTCATCAAACTATGATGTTAAGAGTGGAGTATACGTTAATTTAGAAAAAAACATACCCCTGATGGCTGGTCTGGGAGGCGGTTCAAGCGATGCGGCAGCTTTTCTGTACGCTATCAACTTAATTTTTTCCTTAGGTTTAAAGAGAAAGGATTTGCTCGATCTGTCTCTCAATTTTGGTTCTGATATAGCATATTTTTTTTATGGGGGAATGTGCCTGGTCGAAGGGAGAGGAGAAAAGGTCTCTAAATTAGAAGAGTATTTAGAAGAAAAAATAATATTGATTTTGCCAAACAAAGGAATATCAACATCCTTTGCGTATAACCTGTACGATAAAGATCCGAAAATTACTAACTATACGAAACAGTTTTGTGATGAAAGAAGGAGAGGTTTTATTAAAACAGGGAATGTTTTTGAAGATTTGATTTTGCCAATAGATTCTGATTTAAAAAAAATTAAAGAAGTATTAAATGGACTGTCTGATTGGAATCTGATGAGCGGATCTGGCTCTGTCTTTTTTGCAAAATCAGAAAATGAAACCCTGATCGGAAAGGAGCTGGAAGGACTGGCTCAGGTAAGGTCTTCAGTTTTAAAGCCACTAAATATGGATCTTATCGAACTCTAACTGCTCCAAAATACCTGGTTTTCCAATAAGGGTCATCAAGAGAGCTTATACTAACCCCCGTGCTAGTATTCGCAGCTATAAATTTTCCATTACCAATATATATCCCATCGTGTGAAGCTCCTGGCAGATAAGTTGTAAAAAATACTAAATCTCCTGGTCTAAGCTCTGAAACAGATATTGGAGTTCCCGAGTCATATTGGAGATCGGCCGTTCTTGGAAGGCTTATCCCATTTAATCTAAAGACATATTGGACATATCCAGAACAGTCAAACCCTGTAGAGGGCATTTCTCCGCCCCACCTATATGAGATGCCCATAAATCTTACTGCAGTTCTTATTATGGGGTTCGAATTAACGTCCATCTGTCTTGAAAGGGACGCAAGGTCGAAGGTTTTGTATTTTTCTATTACTGTCATTCTGCCCATTGTGAGACATTGATAGGTAATGTCATCTATGATTCCTGTGACAGGGAGTTTGGCTTCTTTTTGATAAAGCTTTACTGCATTTTCGGTCTTTTCATCGAAGTTTTTGTTTACCGTTACGTTGTATCCTAGGTCGTAAAGCTTTACTTTTATATTTTGGACCTCGTCAGAGCTATCTCCTGGCCTGAGGGTGACAGCAAAAGAGTAACTGCTCGCAGAAGAAACTATAAGAAAAAGCACCAATATAAAGAAAATTTTCCTTTTCACTAAGACCTCTTTTACAATAGTAATTGATCTATTATAAACTATGAGATTAGAAAAAAATTAAAAATTAACCAATCTCCTGACTAAGGATTAGGTTAATTAATAATTTAAGTGGCGGGGTGGACGAGATTCGAACTCGCGATCTCCTGCGTGACAGGCAGGTGTGTTGGGCCGACTACACCACCACCCCTTTGAATGAAAAGTATATTATCACATTTAAAAATTGTTTGCAAGTGTCATTTTGGTTTATCTGTCATTTTACTATTTTATAAGAACTTCTTCTTCCGACAAAAAATAACTTTTCTTAAATTTTTTGCACAATTCTTTGCATATTTTTTTAATTTCCGAAACCTTTTCGGTCATATTTTCATAATTTGCGATCTTCTTGTTATTTACAGATGCTATTGAAATGCTAATCATTGGGAAGTGCTTTTCTGTAACATCTCTGTCGATTGATGTTATGTAACCCTTGTTTATATCTTCTTCGTTATAAAATCTCTTGATATTAAAATCAAATTCTTCAGTAATGTTGCAGCATAACCTTTCTATCTCATAAGCCCCTACAACTGCTATGAAGTCGTCTCCTCCTACGTGCCCTAAAAATGCATCTTTATGAAAACCAATATGTCTCTCTAATATGTTTGCAGTATATTTTATAACTTTATCGCCCCTTTCAAAGCTGTAATAGTCGTTGAAAGATTTGAAATTATTTAGATCGAAATAAATTAAAGAAAATGGCACTTCTTTATCTATAAATTCTCTAATCTTTTCTTCAATTATTAGGTTTCCAGGCAGTCCCGTAAGAGGATTTGAGTATTTGGCTACATTTAGCTCTAATTCCATAGATTTTTCTAAAAGACTTATTATTGGGACTACTCCAAAATACTTTTCATCCTTTTCTACAATTACATAGTCATACAGTTTATTCTCTTCTCTATTCGCTATCTTTTTTATTACTTGGTCAATTGGAATTGAGTAGTCAAGTATTAGGGGCTCCTGGTCCATTATCTTCTCTATTGGTTTGTTTAGATACAATTCTCTTCCGAATTGTGTACCCAGTTGAGTGAAAAATTCTCTTCTTGTAATCAGTCCCGCAGCCTTGTCTTCATCTAATAGTACTATGCCATGCAGGTTAACATTGCTTAAAAATATTTTCTCTATATCCTTTGATAAGTTTGAACATTGTTTGCCTTCATCTCTTCTCGCTATTTTTCCTATTTGTGATTTAAATGCTGATGTAAATTTCATTTTTTCTAAGGACAACTTTGTCTCTTGAATGAAGTTTTGCAATACATTATCCAAAACTAAAAGCTCTTTTGATGGCTTCCCTAACAAGAATCCTTGTGCCATAGTAATTCCTAATTCAATCACAGTTTTTAGCTCATCTAATGTCTCTATTCCTTCAGCTATGAGCTTTAGATTTGAGTTGTTGGCGAGTTCTACGAGTGCCTTTACTATAGATTTTTTGAAATTATTTTTATCGATGTCCCTTATAAGAAACATGTCAATTTTTATAAAGTTTGGTCTTACTTCAGAAATGGTGGTAAGACCAGAATATCCTGCTCCCACATCGTCAATTGCAATTTTGTAACCTTGCGTTTTATAGTTTTTGATAATTTCTTTGAACTCTATATAATCTTTTATTGCTGTTTTTTCAGTAATTTCAAATACTATATTGGACTGCTTAATTATATTTTCGAGTAGATGTTTCGTAGATCCCTTAACAAATTTTTCATCCTTTATTATATCTGGATCCACGTTTAAAAATAGCATTTTATCTGATTGAAAGCTAAGAAATCTTTCTATAGCACTTGATCTTGTAGATAATTCCATTTCCCATAATAAGCTTTCATTTTTTGCACTTTCAAATAGCTTTTCTGGATTATACAATATAGATCCTTCTGGACCCCTTGTAAGAGCTTCATAGCCAACCACATTGCCGTTTGAAAGTGAAAATATAGGTTGGAACAAGGTTGTAAAATGTTTATTCTCTATTATCTCTCTTAACAATTGTTTCATATTTATCACCTCTTCTTAAATATTAAACATGAAGAATGTTAATTTTTTGTAAATAATTAGTTTAAAATAAAACCACTTATACAACTTTCAAGACTTATTTTTGTGTTTGGTGTTAAAATATAAAAAATTTTAATAGGGAGCACCTTTATGAAAAACGTATTTATGAATAGGCATAAAATTTCTTTGATCTTCTTTTGTTTATTTTTATTTTCAAATCCTCTCAGCAATGCCGTTGATTATCTGTTTTTAACTTTGTCTTTGTTAACATGCCTGACCAAAGAAAACTTGTCTATATTAAAAAAGGGCATACTGCCTTATGCGCTATTTTTGTTCGGATCGGCCGTTCTCTCTGGCATAGCAGCTGCTGATAAAGAACTGTGGTTGAGATGGACTAGCACCTACCTTGAATATGCTATTGTAATATTTGTTACATACTGTATTATAAAATCCAAAAGAGATGTGGTTTTCTCTTTTATTGCTTTGACTTGTTCTTCCCTGCCCATTACAATATATGCATTTTTCTTCCAATGGCTAAGAAATCGCGAGGTTGTCGGTAGCTTTCATTACTACACCGCTTATAGCGCCTATCAGGCTCTTGCACTACTGGCTCCCTTTATCCTTGCAGTATATAACTATAGAAAGAAATCTTTTTATTTTTGGTTTGCCATCTACTTTTTTGAGCTTTTTGTGTTGTATGTATCAAGTGCAAGAGGGAGCTTTATATCCAGCATAATAGGGCTTTGCTTATTTGTGATATTGATTTTCAGGACAAAGGGCCTGATTGCTTCGGCAATTATTTTCGCTATTGGCTTGCTCGCTCCTATTAAAAGAAATGTGGGTATAACGAATTTTATTGATTTATTAAACTTTACATATACTGCGAATCACGAGAGGATAATGTTCTGGAAGGTAGCTATCTTTAAAATATTTCCTCTTAGTCCAATAATCGGTGTAGGCGCGGGACACTTTGCTTATCACTATAGATATCTCAACCCAAAAGACCCACTTGCAAACTCGGTAGCTCACGCGCATAACACCTTTATTCAAGTTTTAACTGATATGGGAATAGTTGGCTTAATTTGTCTTGTGGCATTGCTTTATCAGTATTACAAACAGACTATAAATTTGCTCAGAAATTCAAAGGGTTTTCAATGGGCCCTATGTTCTGTTCTCGTTACTTTTATAACGGGGTATTGGCTTGGCGAGGGACTTACTGGAAATATGTTTTACGGTAGAATGCAGCTTGAAATATTGGCATACTTTATGACCCTCTCAACAATAAAGCTTACTGATTAGAGAGGATATCCAATGCTTTTTCATAAACCTCATCTGGGCTAATCTGCTTCATGCAAAGGTTTTCCTGACACTCTTTGTCAATGCATCTATCCGAGCAGGGAAGATTTTTGTATATTGCCCTGTGATCTGTTTCCTCTGGGAGGGGGCCATATATTAGAGGTGAAGTTGGTCCAAAAAGGCTTATTGTTTTTGTGTCAAGCCCTCTGGCTATGTGAAGACTTGCTGTATCTGGGCAGATTAATAGGCTTGAGCTTTCTATTATCTTGCACAGATCCAAAAGGTTTTTTGTTTTGTTTACCATATTTATAACGTTCGATTTTGAAATAATAACGTTTGCTTTTTCTATATCTTTTTCAGATCCGACCAAGATTACCTCAAAACCATTTTTGTCAAGCATATTCGCAAGCAGGGCAAAATACTCAGGCGGCCATTCTTTTCGATACCAACTAGAACCAATCGAGAAAACTATCCTGTTCTTTACTCTTTCTACATTTTGCCGTATTATCCATGGTCTTGTGTCAAATATATTTATCCCCATAGCTTTTAGAACATCAGCATAATAATAAATAATATTTTGATTTTCATTTGGTTCTACATATTTTGTTAGAAAGATTTTGTTTATTCCATAGTCTAACCCTATTCTGTTTTTAGCGCCAGAGAGAAAAGAGACGATAGAATTTCTTGGTGAGTGGTGCAAAACTATAGCGTGATCAAATTTCTGACCTCTTAAAGAAGTACATAGCCTGAGAAAGGATAAGTTACCTTTGTGTTCGCCGTTTTTATCATAGAACACAACTTTTTCACAGGAAGGGATAATGTTGAAAACGCTGTAAAGTGAAGAAATTTTCCTTGCAAAAAGGGTAAATTCTACGTCTTTATAATAGCTATTTAATGCTCTTAACACTGGCGATGCCAATAATATGTCACCAATACCGGGATAGCCAAATATTACAAGTATCTTAGTTTTCTCTTTTGAAATCATTTTTATATTATATACTTTAACTTAAATTATTTTTTACAGTCAAAGCTATAAACGGTCTTATTTAACATCAAACTTTTATTCTATTAACTCTAAGTCTATTTTATGTTATACTCTTATAAGTTCCTGCGGTGCTCGTGATACTCTTGAGATCTTGAGCTAACACCGAACTTCAAGGGCAGATCGCTTCTGGCGTTGTGTTTGCATATCGCAAACAATTAGCAAGAAGGTATGCCCATTACTGTATGAGGATTGGGTTCAAGACTCTTGGCACACGGCACTGCGGGAGTACTTTATTTAGGAGGTTTTATCTGGAGAATTGCGTATTTTGCCTTATAGCAGAAAAAAAGCTTGACTCTCAGATAATATATGAGGATGATAATTCTTTAGCTTTCAAAGATATCAATCCTGTAGCTCCTTTTCATGCCCTTGTAATACCAAAGAAACACATAAAGAGTCTTAATGATGTTTCTGATTTTGGGCTAGTTTCCCATTTGTTGTATGTGTGCGATTTGATTGCCCAAAATGCAGGACTTGTTAAAGGATACAGAGTTGTTACAAATGTTGGAGATGATGGAGGACAGACAGTGTTCCATCTTCATTTTCATGTGATTGGTGGCAGGCCAATGGAGTGGCCACCTGGATGATAATTTTGAGGAGGTTGTTAAACTTTGCCAGAAATTCGTATTAACAAAGATGAATCAATAGACAGTGCATTAAAACGTTTCAACAAGGTAGTTCAGCAAGAGGGAATCCTTTCCGAGGTTCGAAAAAGGGAATTTTATGAAAGTCCAAGTGTTAAGAAAAAGAAGAAGAGAGCTGAGGCTGCAAAAAAAAGAAAAAAAAGATAACTTAGATTAAAATGTATTTCACTCGCTTTGGCTCTCTATTCGGTCAGCTAAAGCCTTTTTGGTTGCGATTCAAAGGGGAAGAGCTCTTTAGTTACCTGTTAATCGCGCTTATGTTATCAGCCCTTCTTTATAATATGGGAGGGGTTTATCCTTCTTTATCTGTTGGGAAGATGGTTCCGTTTGATGTGGTTTCTCCAAAAGACGCCCAAATTGTCAATACAGTTGCTACCGAGGCTCTTAAACTACAACGGGAGAGATCTGTCCCAGATGTCCTTGTGGTTTCAATTAGCAAATTTGTTTCTGTTCAGGAGTCTGTCAACCTTTTTCTTTCAAATTTGCAATCTACTAAGGATTTGTCTGAATCTCAAAGATCTACCAAGCTAAAGGATCTGGCACCCTTTTTAACGCAAAGAGATATCACTTCTCTTATGAGCGCTAATCCAAAAGAATTGGAGATAGACCTTAACAAAGTTTTTGCTGTTTTGCCCAGGGAAGAAAGGCTTGATGTGTTGTCCAATGAAGTGGCAGGGGTAATAAATTCATTGAATCTCGATCCTGGCACATCTCAGTCATTTATGAATTTGATTTTGGGATATTTTAGAATAAATGCAACTGTAGATAACGGTCTAACGAACGAGCTCAAACAAAAGGCAATCCAAGACATAGTACCAGTAGTAGTCGATGTGAAAAAGGGTCAGATTCTGGTGAGAAGCGGAGAGATTTTGACTCCTGAAAAGGCATATGTACTTAAGGAATTGGGCATTATGGACAATCTTTCGGGGATTAGAAATTTTGTAAGTCTATTTTTCTTTTCAGGACTTCTATTGTTGGCATTTAGGTTTATTATAGCTAATTTCTCTCCAAAGATAGTTCTTGACAGGGGGCATATGATAGTCCTTGGAGTATTATCTTCTGTTTATATACTTTTTGTTTTTGTATTGTTCCCTATTTCTCCGATTATCGTTCCACTTGCCAGTGTTTCATTGCTCTTGTCGTTGATTTTTACACCTGCTATATCTCTCCTTTATTCTGTTGTATTGGCTATATTAGTGTTCTTTTTTGGCAATTTTAGTTTGCTTGGGTTTTATATGGCAATTATCAGCGCATTTGCTGGAGCATTTTTCGGTAGAGGCATACAGAGAAGAGGCGACTTGTCCGATACTGCCTTCCTATTTTCTCTGACCTTTTTCTTGGCTGTTTTGCTTTGGGATATTTGGAGCGGTATAAACATACTTGATTCTTTGGGTCAGTTTGCTTTTGCTATTGCGAATGGATTTTTATCATCGATTGCTGCAATGGGAGCCCTACCTTATATTGAGAGCACTGTGGGAGTTCTTAGCCCATTGAAATTGATAGATTTATCGAATCCTAGCCATCCGCTTTTAAAGAGATTGCAAATAGAGGCTCCTGGTACATATCATCACAGCGTGATAGTTGCAAATCTGGCGGAAACGGCTGCTGAAGAAATAAATGCCGATCCTTTATTGGCAAGAGTTGCCTCTTATTATCATGATATTGGGAAGCTGAAAAGGCCTCAATTTTTTGTAGAGAATCAGAAAAACGGCGTGAATTTGCATTCTGAAATATCGCCCTGGCTTTCTGCCACAATATTGATTTCACATGTAAAAGATGGTGTGGAAATCGGAAAATCTTATGGCATTCCTGAAAAGATATTGGATATAGTTTCACAGCACCACGGCACAAGCTTGATCGTCTTCTTCTACCATAAGGCTTTGCAGTCTGGCTTTTCTGAGGTTGAAGAGAAGGATTTTAGATATCCTGGCCCTCTGCCAAAAACTAAGGAGGCTGCTATAGTGATGCTCGCAGATGCGGTAGAAGCTGCTGTGAGGGCTTCTTCTGGATCGGTATTCCCGAAGATAGACAGTTTAATTGATAGAATTTTTAAGAATAAGCTTGAGGATGGTCAGCTCAGCGAATCTCCTATGACACTTCAAGAGCTTCTAAGGATCAAGGAAGTCTTTATAAGGCTGTTTATGGGTTCTTTTCATCAAAGAATTGAATATCCAGATTTAGCAGAACTTAATAAAAAATAAAGTTATACATTATTTAAATAATTTTGGAGGATTTATAAACTGGGGATTATTATGAGACATTTCAAAAATTTTGGATTTATAATTCTTACATGAGTCTTGTATTATCTAAAAGAAAACGATATAAAATAAATTACAGTGGTTTAAAAAAAGCTATTAATGGGGCTATGAAGTTTTTTGATGTGGGAAAGCTCGAACTTAGTTTACTCTTGACAGATAATGACGAGATTTCCCAGTTAAATAAAGAGTATCTTGGAAACGATTATCCTACAGATGTTTTGTCTTTCGAAGGTGACAGAGACTTTGGTATTTTGGGAGACATTGTAATTTCTGTTGAAAAAGCAAAAGAAGATTTTGTGTCTGACTCTTATGGGGGATGGACTCAGGGTATTGCAACAAGTAGCTTTGAGAACTACTTATTGTGGTTGGCTATACACGGAATTTTGCACAATTTAGGGTACGATCATGACAATGAAGTTAGTGAAGGAGAAATGAGATCTAAGGAGAAAGCTTGTCTTGAAAAGGTCTCACAGTATTTATAGGAGCTTTTATTTCGCTATAAAGGGTTTTTTAAGGGCTCTTAAAGAGGAGAGGAATCTAAAAATTCAGATGTCTATGTTTTTATTTCTATTATTCTTAGGATTTTTAATTAGGTTTAGACCTTATGAATGGGCTATGGTTTTACTCTCTTCTTCTATGGTTATAGTTTCTGAGATGATCAATTCTGTGATTGAGAGGATTATGGATTTTGTTAAACCAGAATTTGATGATAGAGTTGGAATAATAAAAGATATGTCAGCTTCCTTCGTCTTAATCGCATGCTTTTTTTCTGTAATCATCTTTTTAATTTTAATCTTCAACAGAATTTCTCCACATATTGTAGGTTTTGGCAACCTTGTTAGTCATTCGTTTAAGGTGTTAACCTAATATGATGCCATATTTTTTGTTATCTTTATTTTTGATTATCTGTTCTGCCTTTTTGTCTTGCACTGAGACTGTTTTTACAAAAGCCAGCAGAATCAAGATAATGCAGTGGATCAACGATAAACAGTCGGGGCATGAAAAAGCAGAATACCTCTTGATACATCCTCAAGAAGTAATAACAACTCTTCTACTGTTGAACAACTTTGTTAATATTGCCCTTTCTACCCTGATAACTTCTTTTATGATAGAGCTCTTTTCTGTCAACAATATTGGCTCTATTGCAATAGCTGCTACATTTTCAATTGTAATATCTTCACTTTTTATCATTGTAATAGGGGAGATAGTTCCTAAGACTATCGGTTATTATATGGCTGATAAAATATTTTTTGTTCTAATATCTTTCCTGTATCTTATGACACATATTAGCAAACCGTTTGTCTTTATGTTTACTTCAATATCGGGGACCTTTTTGATGCCATTTGGAATAAAAAATATTAAGGGATTACCCTCGATTACAGAGAGTGAATTGAAATATCTTGTTAACGTAAGCGAGGAAGAGGGCGTAATTGAGAAAGAGGAAAAAGAAATGATTAGCGGTGTCTTTGAATTCAAAGACAAGGTTGTAAGGGAGATAATGATTCCAAGAATTGATATGGTATGTATAAAAAAAGGCACTACTTTGAGCGATACGTTAGAGATTATCAGAAATGAAGGGCATTCGAGGTATCCTGTTTTTGATGAGGATATAGACAATATAGTAGGCATTTTATATGTAAAAGATATCCTTATGAATTTAGGCCCGTCGACCGACTATTCGAAAAACATTGATTCATCCCTTCGAGAAGCATATTTTATTCCAGAAGGCAAAAATATTAGCGAGCTTTTCAGAGAACTTCAGACCAAAAGGCTGTACATGGCTATTGTAATAGATGAATTTGGAGGTACTGCGGGACTTTTGACGGTAGAAGACCTGGTTGAGGAAATAGTCGGTGAAATTAGAGATGAATATGATTTCGATGAAGAAGCATTGGTGAAGGATTATACAGAGGATAGTTTTGTAGCCAATGGGAGATTGAGTTTGAGAGAGTTTGCAGCTAAAATAGAACTCGATTTTGAAGACTTTATCGATGATTATAATGAAGAGACTCTTGCAGGACTTTTGTTCGCTTTATTCGGCAAAATTCCTAAAGAGGGTGACAAAATAACATTTAAAGGTATAGAATTTAAAGTTTTAAAGGTAGATGGCAAGAGGATAAAGGATGTACTGGTCAGAATAGAGAAAGGAGAGATCGATGAAGTCAAACAATAATACAAAGTTTGTTTTTGTCACAGGTGGGGTTACCTCATCGCTTGGTAAGGGTATAGTAGTTGCATCCTTAGGGAGGATCCTTAAGTCTATGGGGCAAAAGGTAAACGTTATCAAACTCGATCCTTATTTAAATGTGGATCCGGGGACAATGAATCCCTATCAACATGGAGAAGTATTTGTAACTGATGATGGGGCTGAGACAGATCTTGACCTTGGACACTATGAGAGATTTATAAATACGAGTCTAACCAAATCATCGAACCTGACATCTGGCATGGTCTATCAAGAAATTTTATTGAAGGAAAGGCGCGGAGATTTCTTGGGAGGTACCGTGCAGGTTGTCCCACACGTAATAAACGAAATAAAGGCAAAGGTAAAAGAGGCTGCAGAGCTGCTTACAGATGGAGGCATCCTTATTTGTGAGGTCGGAGGCACAGTAGGAGATATTGAAGGCGAGCCGTTTTTGGAGGCAATTAGACAATTTAAGAAAGATGTTGGCAGGGATAACACCCTTTATATTCACTTAACTCTTGTCCCTTATTTAAAGGCTGCAAAAGAGCTTAAAACAAAGCCCACTCAGCACAGCGTTAAAGAACTGAGAAGTATTGGGATTCAGCCTGATATTATAATTCTTAGATCAGAAAAGTCCATTAATAGCTCGATAAGGGAAAAAATATCTTTGTTTTGCGACGTAGAGCCAGAAGCGGTAATCCCATTGCAAGACGTGAAGGACGTCATTTATGAGGCTCCAATAATGCTCGAGTCAAACAAGCTGAGCAAGCTCGTGTCAAGCAAGTTAAAAATTGAGCCTTATGTAGAACCGCAATTGGAAAGCTGGGCAAGGATAGTCGAAATGGCCAGAAGCCTAAAGGGTTCGGTTGAGATAGCTATCGCAGGAAAATATGTAGGCCTGCCTGATTCCTATAT
Source organism: Thermodesulfobium sp. 4217-1 (assembly GCF_039822205.1). NCBI lineage: Bacteria > Pseudomonadati > Thermodesulfobiota > Thermodesulfobiia > Thermodesulfobiales > Thermodesulfobiaceae > Thermodesulfobium > Thermodesulfobium fumaratoxidans. The sequence goes on along the minus strand of NZ_JBAGBW010000008.1, from coordinate 13,281 downwards.
TAGCGTTGTTGAGTCTTTAAGACACAGCAGTCTACATTTAGGATATGATCTAAAAATTAGATGGATAAATACTGAAGATATTAATTCTTTGGATGATGCGAAGAAGATGTTTGAAGGCGTAAAGGGCATCGTAGTGCCTGGGGGATTTGGCGTAAGAGGAATAGAAGGGAAGATCTTGTCAGCAAGATATGCCCGTGAAAATAACATACCTTATTTCGGACTGTGCTTGGGTATGCAGATTATGTGCATCGAATTTGCTAGAGATGTGCTTGGGTTGGAAGGTGCTAACAGCACAGAATTTGATGAAAATACAAAGTTCCCAATAATAGACCTAATGGAAGAACAAAAATGTGTAATAGATAAAGGTGCTACAATGCGACTTGGAGCTTTTCCATGCAAGTTGGCCGACAATACTATTGCAAAACGTGCTTACAATCAAGAGCTGGTATTAGAGAGACACAGACACAGATATGAGTTTAACAACCTTTTCAAGGAGGCTTTTGAGGGCGCTGGTATGGTTACTAGCGGCTTATTTGAAGAGAAAAACTTAGTTGAAATTGTAGAATTGAAAGATCACAAGTGGTTTTTAGGTACTCAGTTTCATCCCGAATTTAAATCAAGGCCAAACAAACCACATCCACTTTTTTTTGACTTTATAAAAGCAGCAACAACCGATTAGATTCGATATTTAAATGCGCTATAATTAGCTTATGTGCATTTAGTATTTTTAGTTGGATATAATTATTAATTGTATGGGGTAAAAAATTTGAATATGGAAGATAAGATAAATTTACATTTAAACTCTAAATGTAAAACAAATGAAAACTTAATAGAAAAACTTATAAATGGGGCTAAAAAAGCTTCATTGTTTTCTTATTCGCCTTATTCTAAATTTGCTGTCGGCTCTAGCTTGTTGATAGATAAGGGAGATATATTTTTAGGATGTAATGTAGAAAATTCTTCTTATGGCGCTACTATGTGTGCTGAGAGGGTGGCCATATTTAAGTCTGTTTCATCCGGAAATAGCAATTTCCTTTGTCTTTGCGTTTACAATAAAGATGTGCTGCCATATCCGTGTGGTTGTTGCCTTCAGGTTTTGTCTGAATTTGTGAGCGGCGATTTCCCAATTATCCTTGTTTCAGAGAGCGAAAGAAAGATTGTATTGTTGTCAGATCTATTAGGACGCCCTTTTAAACTGACTTAATGATATACAGGGGTATCTTTTTAAGATCTTTTCCTATAAGAGAGAACAGTTTTATCGTAAAGATTCTAACAGATCAAGAAGGCTCAGTTCCGGTTTTTCTAAGAGGCAACAAAAAAAATATTTTTAGAAAATTGGTTTTTCCTGGCACCCTTGTGGACATAGAACTTGTCAAGACAAAGAGTGAAGTTGCAATTTTAAATGAATATAATATTATAAGATCGCCTGAAATAAAATCTTTCAATCAGTCTATCTTGTTACTGTCATACCTGGACATAATAGATAAGATTGCAAGAGGTGCTTTTGAATCTGTGGAAAGAGTAGCTGAAAATATAATTTCTGATGGAGAAACGCAATTTAAAGACTTAGCCTGGTTGGTAAGGTGTTTGAATGAAGAGTTTTATTGCGCTGGCTTCTTAGATACAACCGTTTGCAATGATGATGTAGAGGATTATAAGAATATAAAGAGAAGAATTATCGACATTTTGGGCTACCTGCCAAAATCGATAAAACTTGTGGATAAGGAAGTCTATGGGAAAAATTTGGATTTTTGAAGATAAATATTTTTTGAGACTGTGGATTGCACAAATCTTTTCACAGTTTTCAGATAAATTTTTAATGGCAGCCTTAATGATCGCAGTTTCTAATATTACCAGTACCAATATTAGCGTTTCTTCTTTGATGGTTGCTTTTGCCCTTCCTTCTGTAATAATAGCGCCCTTTGTTGGAGTTTTTTTGGACAAGATGGATAGAAAGGTTATTTTGATAACCATAAATGTTTTAAGGAGTCTTTTATCTACTGCTTTAGTATTTTTTTTGAATAACCTTTTTGCAATTTATCTGTATAGCTTTCTTATAGCGTCCTTGATTGTTATATTTGCTCCTGCAGAATTCGCCATGATACCAAAAACTGCATCAACGAAAAACTTGCCTGCTGCTAATTCGCTTTTTAACGTTACATGGGTAATGTCATTTATACTTGGTTTCGCTGCTATTAGTCCAGTTGTTTTGTTTTTTGGCATAAAGATAGCGGTGCTGTTCGCAGCAATATCATATTTGATAGCGTCATTCGTTTCTTCAATTTTGCCAAATGACAGACCCCACCCGGATATTAAAACCTGCTCTTTCAAGAAGGCACTTTTTGATTCCTTTAGTTATATAAAGTCTTCAAAGCTAATTCAGGTATTAATACTCCAACAATCTATTGCTACCTCTTTAATGGGTATGGTAAGCGTTCTGGCAGTGGGATATGTTAGAGAGGTCTTGCATCTTAGCGAGGCTAATTTTTCTATAATTGTCGTCCCTGCTGGCCTTGGGATGGTTATAGGATCCTTAATTATAGGCCATATTAAAACAACTGCGTTCAAAAACTCTGTAATTGTAAGAGCAGGAATATTGTTTGCAAGTTTGTGTCTGGTTTTAATGTCTGTATTTACTCAGATCTTTATTATTCCGATTGTTTCATTCTTCTTAGGAATTTCAAATGCGCTTGTAAACATCCCAATTCAGTCTATGATACAGAAGGTGGTAAAAGAATCTTTTAGAGGGAGAGTTTTTTCCATCTTAAATATGTTTATCAGTTTTACTTCGACCTTTCCCATTCTTTTTACTGGCGGACTGGCAGACATGTTTGGCGTAAGAATATGTTTTCTGGTGCTTGGCGTTTTAACCTCGTCATTATATTTTTCTATGAAATCTGTTGCATTGGAGGCCGACAGTGTTGGATAAGCTTAAAATATTGATTCTTGGTAGGCTTTCCCCGCTTGATGGAAATTCGGTTTATGTTCAGGAAATTAAGGAAAAGCTTGAAGAAAGAGGACACAGCATTCACCTTCTACTTTTCGATGAAGGCGAAGACGAGGCCGACAGAAGCTTTTTACCATATCTATTTAAGACTCAGCCATACATTATGATAGCGCCATCGACGATAAAAAAATTGAAAGATATTGTGAAGTCGGTAAAACCAGATTGTATACACATATCTTTGACACTGTCTTTTTTAGATTTTTTTATACCAGATCTGTTTGATGAAATTCCTGTGGTTGCTACATTTCATCCTCCTTTTGACAAAAATAAAACCTTATGGGGCGTGTTTTCACAGCTCGTTTACAATGTTTATGCCCCATTTCTGAACAATTATGACAAAATCGTTACCCTTTCATCAGTGCAGAGTGAATTCCTTATTGAAAAGGGCGTAAAAAAAGAAAAACTTCAGATTATACCAAATGGGGTTGACCCGATAAGATATTCGCCAGGTTTTTCCGATCTTAAAGAAAGGCTTGAGGCGGATTTTTTGTTTCTTTTCTTGGGGAGAATAAGCCCTGAAAAAAATGTAAGAGTATTGTGCGAGGCATTTTTGGAACATAATTTTCCTGAGAGAGTTAAGCTTTTAATTGTTGGCGACGGTATTGAGCTTATTAAGCTAAAAAAGGATTTTGAGCACAAAAACATAATTTTCTTTGGCGAGGCAGACTTAAATTTAAAACAAGACATATACAGATCCAGCGACGTTTTTGTTCTACCATCATCAATAGAGGGGTTGTCTCTTGCTCTCTTAGAGGCTATGAGTTCTGGGGTTATGTGCATAGCTACCGACGTAGGAGCCACAAAGGATGCGCTGCACGGTTTTGGAATACTTTTAGATCCTATGAACCTAAAGGATGAGCTTTCGCGCGCATTAATGGATAGCTACAGGGATAGAGTTATGCGAGAAGAGTGTTCTAAGAGATCAAGGGAAGAGATTATAGATGATTTTAATATATTTAAGCAAATGCAAATGTTGGAAAATGTTTATTATAATGTAGTTAGTTCAAGAAAATTATTAATTAATAATAGGCTTTGAACAATATTTTTATTAAAAAATTGTGAGGTGTAGATAATTAATTCTAAAAGCAAAGATATTGAATGCAAAAATTATATAGGAGCCAGATCACGGGTTATATCAAATATATTTTCTTATCTTGCGACCCACAGATCTGTCCTAACTGTTGTGTTCGTATGTTTGTATTTTCTAATTTGGTTTTTTATAAGAGAAATAATGATAGTATTTTATATATTTTTTATTTTTATCTTTTTTATCTATCTTTCCTATCTCATTAAAAAAGTTGAAAGTGCTGGTAATTTATTTGATTTGAACTTAACAAAGGGCAAAAATGATGGCTCACATTGTAAATTTAGTATTTTAATTTGTGCGCACAATGAAGAAAGTGTAATAGAAAAGACTCTAAAAGAGATTTTAGGATTAGCTGGAAATTTTGAAATTGTTGTAGTCGATGATAGATCGAGCGATAAGACTGGAAAAATTGTAGATGAATTTGTCTCTATTTATAATAAAAAATTTGATAATAAAAGAAGTGAGATTTCTAATATAAATAGCTACCGAGAAATTAAAGTTTTACACAGAGATAAAGATTCTAAGCCTGGCAAATCAGCCAGTTTAAACGATGGCATAAAACTTTGTTCAGGCACACATATTGTTATGTTAGATGCAGATTCATATTTTTCTGATAAAGACGATCTAATTAGAATTTCGAATTTTGTCAGCGAATTTAAGCCTGATGCTATTCAGTTGAGAAAAATTTCATCCAATCCAAACTATAATTTAATTTCATACCTATCTTCCCTTGAGCTGTGCTTGGATTCCTTTATGCAAAAGTCCAGAAATGCTTTTGGTGGTGCGGTCGAACTCAGGGGGACAGGGATGGTAATCAAAAGCGATGTGTTGAAATATGTCGGGGGGTTTGACGAAGATTCTATTACAGACGATCTCGAGATGTCTTCCAGATTGTTCTTTAATGGCAAAAAGATAGTGTTTCTTGAGTACCCATTTGTCTATGAACAAACTGTTTTTGATTTTTCTTCATGGTGGGCGCAACGGTTTAGGTGGCTTGAGGGATCGCTAAAGAGATATATTAAGTATTCTGCACTTATAATAAAGAGGTCTTTTACCAGAAAGCCAAAAGATGATTGCGCAAAAGGTTTGAGTGAATCAAAGAAATCTAATCTGGACTTCTTTCTTTTTTTTATTTCGGAATTTTTAGTTCCTTTTTTTGCTATACTCTCTATATTTGAGGAAATAGGATTGTTAATATTGGGAAAGGGTAACGTCATAATTTTTCTAATTATGTTTTTTTCATACTCTTTTTTAATCTTTCCAGTTTCAATATATTTTCTGAAAGATTATTTTAAAATAGGCTTTTTCAGAAGGTTATTGATATCTGTATTTTTTTCTTGCTATATGTTGACTTGGATGTTTATAATGTTTTTTGTTTTTAAAAGATTATTGTTTGATAAAAAACCTACCATGTGGGTTTCCCCAAAACGTTTAGGAGGTGTTTGAGATTAAAAAATTAAATTTTCAACAGATTATATTAAAACTTCAGGATTTTTGGACAAAAAATGGTTGTGTAATGCTTCAGCCCTATGATGTGGAAAAAGGTGCTGGGACAATGAATCCATCAACCTTTTTAAAGGTTTTGGGGCGAGACACTTGGAATGCCTGCTATGTAGAGCCATCCAGGAGACCTACTGATGGCAGGTATGGTGAGAACCCAAATAGATTGCAGCACTATTATCAGTTTCAGGTTATATTAAAACCTGCTCCGATATTCACTCAGGACATATATATCAGAAGTCTTGAGGCTCTTGGCCTGGATATTAAAAAACATGATATAAGATTTGTAGAAGATGACTGGGAATCACCAACCTTAGGCGCATGGGGAATTGGCTGGGAAGTGTGGTTGGACGGTATGGAGATAACTCAGTTTACATATTTTCAGCAGGCTGGCGGCATTGATCTTGATCCGATTTCCCTTGAGATAACCTATGGTCTCGAAAGAATAGCCCTTTATCTTCAGGATGTAGACAATGTGTTTGATATAAAGGTGAACGATAAGGTAACATATCGTGACGTGCACTTTAACAGCGAAGTTGAGTGGTCAAAGTTTAACTTTGAAGAGGCTGATGTTCCAATGCTTAGAAGGCATTTTGATGATTATGAACAACAAGCTCTGCGATTGGTAAATCTGGGTTTGGTTAGACCTGCTTATGATTATGTCTTAAAATGTTCTCATAACTTCAACCTTCTTGATGCGCGAGGGGCGATTGGAGTTCTGGAGAGAACACACTACATTTCAAGGGTCAGAAACCTCGCGAAAGAAGTAGCTAAGAAAATGGTAAATGTTGAAGAAAACCATATAGAGCACAAGAAGAAAAATGCATAACCTAATGAACACTATTCTAAAGAAAGCGAGGAAGTATAGATAATTTTATGAGATATTTATTAGAAATAGGCTGTGAGGAAATGCCCTTCAATTTTGCATCCAGTGTTTACGCAGACTTTAAAGACGTTTTTTTAAATAAATTATCAGAGATATTTAGTGGCGAAGATCTTGAAATGATCAAGCAAAAAACAGAATGTTATGCTACCCCAAGAAGAATTGTTTTATTAACTCAACTACCAGATTCGACTCCAGTAAAGAAACAAAAGATAAAGGGTCCACCTGTAAGGTTTGCTTATGATTCTGATATGAAGCCATTGCCTGCTCTATTTAAGTTTGTGGAAAAGTTTAATATTTCTATTGAAGAGGTAGAGATTGACAAGACCGATAATGGCGAATATGTGGCATTTTATAAAAGTGATAAGGGCATAAAGGCCTCAGATGTTATTCGTGATCTCGTGCCAAGGATAGTCTCAGAGTTGAAGATGCCAAAGAATATGAGATGGGGTGTAGGCATAAGATTTGTCAGGCCCATTAGATGGATATTGTCAATGTCTGACGAAGGCCCCGTGAAGCTGAGCCTGGGAGAGATGAGCTCAGATGAATTTACATATCTTGAGAGATTTACTCCATCTGAAAAATATGAAGTGAATTCAATTGAAGATTATTTTAAGATTATGAAAGAAAGAAATATTATCCTTAATCAAGACGAAAGAGCTAAACGCATAGATCTTGAAATTAAAAATATCCTGGGCAAGGACAAAAAAATTGTTTATGATGAAGATCTTCTCAGAGAAGTATTGTTTTTGGTTGAGAGTCCAAAGGCATTTTTAGGGTCTTTCAATCCTGATTTTTTAAAACTTCCTAAGGAAGTGCTCATAACAGTTATGGCAAGGCATCAGAGATATTTTGCTGTGGTAGATGAAAATGACAAAATAATGCCAAATTTTGTCGGGATAATAAATGGGGTGGACAAGGACACGAAGATTGTTTGTGCCGGAAACGAAAAGGTTTTAAAAGCAAGACTTTCAGATGCGATGTTCTTTATGAAAAAGGACTTAACAAAAAAGCTTAGGGACAGATTGGACGATCTTGGTACCATCTCATACCTGGAGGGCCTTGGAAACTATCTTGATAAGACTTTTAGAATTAGAGAACTATCACTTGCTTTTAATAGATTTTTTGATATAAATTTAGACGAAGACCTTATAAAAAATTCTTCCACTCTCTTAAAATGCGATCTTGTTACGCAGATGGTTTTCGAGTTCCCAGAATTGCAGGGCATAATGGGCAGGATTTATGCTGAAAAAGAGGGGATGAACCCTGAGATTTCCACTGCGATAGAAGAACACTATCTGCCGATAAATATGCGATCTCCATTGCCGACAATTTTGTTGGGGAAGCTTCTTTCTTTTTCTGATAAGTGTGATCACCTTTTTATGTCTTTTTTAAATAATTTAACTCCAACTGGCTCAGGGGATCCCTATGGTCAAAGAAGAGCAAGTGCCGGCGTTTTGAGAATACTGATGGATAGCGAATATGAAAACGAGCTTGAAGAAATATTTAATTTTGCTCTAAATTCCATATCATACATTACCACTCTCCCCTCAAGGGATATTAGTGCCTTAATTAACTTTATGAAAAATAGGATGTCTTCAATATTTATCGACATGGGTTATAGATATGATTTAGTTGACGCCGTGCTGGATGTCACCTCATCTCCTGTGAAGGCAAAGAGAAGATTGGCTGTTCTAAATGAGTGGTCAAAGAGGGACGACTTCTTTGACATTGTGAGCACCATTATTCGCCTTGGCAGAATTATTTCAGATAAAGAAGAGATAATCTCATTCGATCCATCGATTTTAGTTGAGAAAGAGGAAAAAGAGCTTTTCGAAAGATTTTCTAATCTAAAAGGCAGCTTGGATAATGCAATATTAAATAAGAATTATGATGAGATTCTTGGTATTATCGTCGCCCTATCAGGCCCAGTCCACACATTTTTTGAAAAGGTTCTTGTCAATGTGGATGACAGCAAACTAAGGGACAACAGGAAGGCTCTATTGAATTCAATTTCACTGCCATTTTTTAGGCTGTGGAATTGGAAAAAGATTGTAAGAAACCAATAGTTTTAGATAAATTTTAAGGAGACATAATGAATATTCTTATATTATCTGATTCGACGGGCCATACTGCACAGGCTGTTGCAGTGGCTGCTACAAGTCTTTTTCCTGATAACGGTGTAGATTTTAGAATTAAGAGAATTCCTTATGTGACCGATGAAAAAAAGCTTATTGAAATCTTAGAGAATATTGATGCAGAAAATACCTTGATACTTTATACTATTGTAACCAGTCAGCTCAGATCGCTGTTAAGGGATGAGGTAGAAAAAAGATCCATAAAGGCTATTGACGTGCTCGGTCAGACAATTGACGCTATGAAGATGTTCACAAAACAAAGTCCAATTGAGAAGCCTGGAATATTACACAAGCTTGATACTTTGTATTTTAGTAGAGTAGAGGCTATAGAATTTGCTGTAAGGTGTGATGACGGAAGGGCAAACATTGGCGATTTGCTAAAAGCAGATCTAATTCTGATAGGCGTATCAAGAACATCTAAGACTCCACTTTCAATGTATATGGCACATCAGGGGTATAAGGTCGCAAATATACCTTTGGTTTTGGGCATAGATCCTCCAGACGTGCTGTTCGAATTGCCCAGAGAGAAGATAATAGGCCTAACTATTGAACCGAGCGCCCTGGCTGCTATAAGGGCAAAGAGGTTGGAGAAGATGGGCATTACAGGTATGAAGGCATATATGGATATGCGGTTTGTGGAAGAAGAGTTATTTTACTCAAATAATATTATGAAAAAAATTGGCTGCAGAATTGTGGATGCTACAAATAAAGCGGTGGAAGAAACTGCCACAGAAATATTAAATATCATAAGCAATAATAGGATTTCTTAAATTTAGAATATTTTCTTTGTGCTAAAATTAAGTTAGCTATTGTAAGGAAAAGGCTTAAAATTTTATCTTTTTTAGGAGGAGAGACTATGGGGAAATGGGTATATTTATTTGAAGAGGGCAGCGCTTCTATGCGAGACCTTTTAGGTGGCAAAGGTGCTGGCCTTGCTGAGATGACAAACATTGGCTTACCTGTACCCCCTGGATTTACTATTACTACTGAGGTATGTAATCTGTACATGGAAAAAGGGGATAAGATTATTGAAGAGCTCTGGCCTACGGTGCTTGAAAAGGTCAAGATAGTCGAAGAAAAGACTGGGAAGAAATTTGGTGCCCAGTCAGGATTGCCTCTTCTTTTTTCAGTAAGATCTGGTGCAAAGTTTTCAATGCCAGGAATGATGGACACCGTTTTAAATATCGGCCTAAACGATGAAACAGTAGAATTATTCAGCAAAGAATCAGATAATCCAAGGCTTGCGTATGACTCTTACAGAAGGCTCATACAGATGTTTGGTGATATTGTGCTGGATATGGGAATTCACCCTTTTGAGAACGAGCTTGAGAATATGAAATCAAAAAAGGGCGTAAAAAACGATGTCGAATTGAACGCTGACGATCTTAAAGAACTTGTCAAAAGGTATATGAAAATATATGAAAATTCCAAAAAAGTTTTTCCGCAGGATCCATTTGTCCAACTAAAGATGTCAATTGAAGCTGTATTTAGATCTTGGAATGCCCCACGTGCAATTACTTACAGGAGAATAAATAATATAGCAAATGACCTTGGCACGGCTGTAAACGTGGTTGCTATGGTCTTTGGCAATATGGGAGACGATAGCGCTACTGGCGTGGCCTTTACGAGAGATCCGAAAAAAGGCGATAAGGGAGTATTTGGCGAATATCTCGTAAATGCCCAGGGCGAGGACGTGGTGGCTGGCATAAGAACTCCTAAACCTATTATTAAGCTAAAAGATGAGATGCCAAATGTATACGAAGAATTTTTAAATTTCTGTAAAGTTCTTGAGGATCACTACAAGGACATGCAGGACATAGAGTTTACTATAGAAAAGGGAAAGCTTTATATGCTGCAGGTAAGGACTGGCAAAAGAACTCCGGGAGCTGCTGTAAAGCTGGCTATGGAATTTCTGAAAGAGGGCATGATAGATGAAGAAGAGGCGATTCTGAGAGTCGACCCTTCACAGGTAGATTTTCTGCTACACCCAAGGATTGACGTGTCTTCGAAACTACAGAGCATAGCAAAGGGTTTGGGAGCATCGCCAGGAGCCGCAACTGGTAAGGTCGTTTTTGATGCCGATCTGGCTGCGAAGATGAGCGAGGAAGATGTAATACTTGTAAGATCTGAAACCGTTCCTGACGACATACATGGATTGGCTGCTGCAAGGGGAGTCCTTACAGCAAGAGGCGGTATGACCAGCCACGCTGCTGTGGTGGCAAGGGGCATGGGAAAGCCCGCTATAGTAGGAGCTGAGTCAGTCAAGATAGATCTAAAACAAAGACTTTTCACTGTAAACGGCGAGACTGTTAAGGAATTTGATATCTTAACGATAGATGGGACTTCTGGCAATATTTTCAAGGGTATTGCACCTCTTGTAATGCCAGAATTGAGCGAAGACCTTAAAGACTTGCTAACTTTGTCGGATAAGATAGCAAAGATTCAGGTTCGCTCGAACGCAGATACTCCAGAGGATGCAAGAAGGAGCTATGAATTTGGCGCAAAGGGAATAGGACTTTGTAGAACTGAACATATGTTTATGGCTCAGGATAGGCTCCCTGCTATGCAGGAAATGATTGTAGCTGAGACTATTGAAGAGAGAAAAGCAGCGCTTGAAAAGATTTTGCCTATGCAAAGAGAAGATTTTTATGGAATATTTAAAGAAATGAAGGGATACCCTGTAATAATCAGACTTCTTGATCCGCCTCTTCACGAATTTTTGCCAAAGAGGGAGATCTTGAAAGAGGAGATTGCCCAACATGAGAAAAACGGTGAAAAAGACCTATTGGAGAAGAAAAAGAGGCTGCTAAGAAGGGCAGAGGCTCTGAAAGAATCCAATCCAATGATGGGCTTTAGAGGTTGCAGGCTGGGACTTGTCTATCCTGAGATAAACGAGATGCAAGTTAGGGCTATATTGGAAGCTGCATCAATGGTTATAAAAGAAGGCGGATTGGTATTCCCGGAGATTATGGTTCCTCTTGTAGGCCACGTAAACGAAATAAAGCTGGTTAGAGAAAAACTTGATGAAGTTGTAAAAGAAGTTCTCTCAGAACAGGGCGTTCAAATACCATATCTTTTTGGAACTATGATAGAGCTTCCGAGGGCTGCCCTGAGAGCTGAAGAGATAGCACAATACGCTAAGTTTTTCTCCTTTGGCACAAATGATCTCACACAGATGACATTCGGATTTAGCCGAGACGATGCAGAAAGCAAGTTCCTGCCAGTTTATCTTGAACGAGGCATATTGGCAGTGAACCCATTCCAGACTTTGGATAGAGATGGGGTAGGCGAACTGATGAAAATTGCTGTGGAAAGAGGCAGGCGAGCAAACAAGGGACTGGAGATAGGTATTTGCGGTGAACATGGCGGAGATCCTGATTCTGTAGCTTTTTGTTATGAAATAGGCCTTAACTATGTTAGCTGTTCTCCATTTAGGGTGCCAGTGGCAAGGCTAGCTGCAGCAAGAGCAACTATTCTTGCAAGGATGAAATATGAATCTGACAAATAAAGTTTAACTGTAACTTAAAATGTAAATGTTAGTTAATAGAATTATCCAGGAGGAAAGAGAAAAGAAGTATCTTTCAAGATTGGCGGCTCTAAGTTCTAATACTATGGGTCGCCAATTTCCTGAGCCTGAGTGTGAGTATAGAAATGCCTTTCAAAGGGATAGGGACAGGATTCTTCATTCAAAGGCATTTAGGCGATTGAAGCATAAGACACAGGTATTTATCTCTCCTGAAGGTGATCACTTTAGGACAAGACTTACTCACGTGCTTGAGGTGTCTCAGATTGCAAGAACTTGTGCAAGAATCCTTAGCTTGAATGAGGATTTGGTAGAGGCTATTAGTCTGGGTCACGATTTAGGACATACACCATTTGGCCATATTGGCGAAGACGTATTGAACAAATTGCTGCCGCCTTTTAGTCACGAGGAACAAAGCTTACGAGTTGTGGATATTCTAGAGAAAAGAGATGGCAAGGGTTTCGGATTAAATCTCACTCGGGAGACAAGAGACGGTATCTTGAGACACAGCATAAATGACGAAATTCGGCCTATTACCCAGGAAGGTCTCTTGGTAAGATATTGCGATAAAATTTCTTATATATGTCACGACCTTGACGATGCTGTTAGAGCTGGCCTTTTGAAATATGATGACTTGCCCCTGTTTGTAAAGGAAATTGGCAAGACTCATAGTGAGAGGATAGACACGCTGATTAGATTGATAATTGATGGCTTTGATCAAAAAGAGGGCTTTCTTGAAAATGAAAAGTTTATTGAGATAATCAAAAATTTAAGAGACTTTATGATGCAAAAGATATATTCTGCTGAAGTTTTAAGAAGAGAAGAAGAAAAAGTGACGAGAATGTTTAATTTCATAATCGAATATTTAAAGTCGAATTTGAGTCTGATTCCAAATTTGCCAGAGGTTTATGGGAAAAGTGTTTTTGATTCAGAAACGGTCGATACTGCAATAAAGGATTATATTTCCGGAATGACCGATTCTTACATAGTGTTGTATTTTGAGAGAAATTTCTTGCCTGCAAGCTGGCCTCTTAACCCATCTTCGTCACTTTAGTGCAGAATAAGCTGTCATTGTAGGATCTTGGATCCTTTCACAGCCACTATGGATTTTTCCTTAGCTTTAAAGCTTGGATATTATTTGGG
>NZ_JBAGBW010000007.1 GCF_039822205.1 Thermodesulfobium sp. 4217-1 | reverse complement strand
TACAAGAGGCAATGCAGCAGCATTTACAGGCGGTTGGGGCCAGTTAATAGGCGGAGTAAATGATTTGATTGAGGCCATTATAGAGCCTATTAAAGAGGCAGCAGAGGTGCTTGCTGAGATGTCAAAGGGCAATTTAAGTGTAATGGTTAAGGGTGAATATAAGGGTGATAATGCAAAGATCAAAAACTCTTTGAATGACACTATCAGTGCCTTATCGTCCTATATAAAAGAAATATCAGACGTGCTAACCCAGATTGCACAAGGAAACCTTGATCTTGAGATAAAAGTCGACTATAGAGGAGATTTTTCAGCGATAAAGGACTCTATAAATAATATTTTAGATTCTCTAAATGAAGTTATTGGAGATATCAACAATGCAGCCTCTCAGGTGTCATCTGGTTCTAACCAAGTGGCAAGCTCAGCCCAGTCTCTTTCACAGGGGGCTACAGAACAGGCCAGTGCCATAGAAGAGCTGACAGCATCTCTTGAAGAGATTTCAGGTCAGACGAAAAAGAATTCTGACGATGCAGTTGTAGCAAATAACTTGGCTACAGAGGCAAAGAACGATGCAGTTTTAGGTAACGGTCAGATGCAAGAGATGTTAAAGTCGATGGATGAGATTAACGAATCTTCAAATAATATTTCCAAGATAATCAAGGTAATTGATGAAATTGCTTTCCAGACAAACACCCTTGCTTTAAACGCAGCAGTTGAGGCTGCTCGTGCTGGACAACACGGTAAGGGCTTTGCGGTTGTAGCAGAAGAGGTTAGAAATCTTGCCACAAGAAGCGCTAATGCCGCTAAAGAGACCACACTTCTTATAGAGGGCTCAATTAAAAAAGTAGAAGTTGGCACAAAAATAGCCAAAGAAACTGCAGACGCACTAAATAAGATTGTAGAAGGCGTTTCTAAGGCTGCATCTTTGGTTAGCAGCATTGCAACAGCCTCAAATGAGCAAGCTCAAGCTGTAAATCAAGTGAATCAGGGCATACAACAGGTTTCTATAGTTGTGCAAAATAATTCTGCAACTTCTGAAGAGATTGCTGCTTCGAGCGAAGAGCTATCTTCACAGTCAGAGATATTGAAAGAACAGGCGAATCGTTTTAAACTTAAAAAGTCTAAGAAGGTCTCGTACAGTGAGATAGGCGATCTCCCAGATGACGTATTGCAACTTATTCAATCAATGAACAAGGCCAAGAAGTCAGGAAATAGTCTGAGCGGGCAAGATGAACGCAAAAAAAATACTAGCAAGAAACCAAAAATTGACTTAAACGATCATGATTTTGGTAAGTACTAAAAATAATTGTTTAGAAGAGCCCATCTATCGGGCTCTTCTAATATAATAGCTAAAATGTATAGAATTTCCGATGAGGAATTTAAAGAACTAAGGGATTTTGTTCATGAAAATTATGGAATATTTCTTAGGGATGAAAAAAAAGCGCTCGTTCTAAGTAGATTTCAACGCTATATGATGGATAACAACTTTTATTCTTTTAGAGAATATCTTGATTTTTTGAAAAAAAGTGAGAACAAAGAGGCATTAACGACTTTGGTAAATAAAATCACTACAAATTACACCTTTTTTATGAGAGAATCGGAGCACTTCAAGTATTTTAGGGATACGGTCCTTCCTTACTTAAAAGCTAAAAATAGTAATAAGGATATGAGAATTTGGTCCGCTGGCTGTTCTTCTGGAGAAGAGCCTTATACACTAGCTATGATAATAGATGAATTTTTTCACGGGCAAAAAGAAAATTGGGACACTAAAATTCTTGCAACCGACATTTCAGAGGAAGTTCTGTCAACCGCAAGAAAAGGAGTATATCCATTGGATAAGCTTTCTGATTTGCCAAATGCCTGGAGGGTTAATTATTTTAAAATTTATGATAAATCAAACTTGGTTGTTTCTGAGAAGATTAGGGAAGAGGTTATATTTAGGAGTTTCAATCTAATGGAAAAGGTCTTCCCATTTAAAAAGAAATTTGACGTTATTTTTTGTAGGAATGTAATGATATATTTCGATGAAAAAACGAAAAATATGCTTGTACAAAGATTTTTTGATAATACCAATCTTGGTGGATATCTTTTTATTGGGCATTCAGAGTCTATTAATCGGACTATCACGAAATACAAAAACGTAATTCCATCGGTATACAGGAAGGAATGAATATCATGAAAAAAATTAGAGTTATGGTGGTAGATGACTCTGCTGTTTTTAGAATGTTACTCATAAGGGGCATAAGTACAGATCCCGATATAGAGGTTGTCGCGCAGGCGATAGATCCTTTTGATGCGAGTGAGAAAATTGTTCAATTTCATCCAGATGTTATGACTTGTGACGTTCAAATGCCAAAAATGGATGGAATAGAATTTATTAGAAAACTTATTCCTCAATATCCTATACCTGTAGTTGTGGTGAGCTCTATTAGCAACTCAGTAATTGATGCTCTTAAAGCGGGAGCTGTTGATTTTGTGAGTAAACCAGATATTAGCTCAGTAAGCCTGGTAAAAGATTTTTTGGATGAGCTTATAAACAAGGTGAAAATAGCCTCCAAGGCTAAGGTATTCAAGGAGTCTAAGGGCCAACAAAAAAATTTAACCAATCTAAATAAACAATCTTTTGAGAGGAAAATTATAGCAATTGGCGCGTCAACGGGTGGTACAGAGGCAATATTTAGAATATTGCAAGACTTCCCATCTCAGATGCCTGGAATTGTGATAACCCAACACATACCTCCAGTTTTTTCAAAAATGTTTGCTGAAAGGCTAAACAATTCAACCAACTTAAATGTCAAAGAGGCGAAAACAGGAGATATCCTTCTTCCTGGTATGGCAATTTTGGCCCCAGGAGACCAACATATGAAGATCGTAAGCGCTAATGAAGGATATGGAATAGAGTGTAATTATGGCGAAAAAGTAAATGGTCATAGGCCATCTGTAGATATACTTTTCGAAAGCGTTGCAAAAGAGGCAGGAAAAAAAGCTATAGGAGTCATATTAACCGGTATGGGCTACGATGGCGCAAAGGGACTTTTAGCTATGAGGAGGAAGGGTGCAAGAACTATTGGTCAGGATGAATCAAGCTGTGTGGTCTATGGAATGCCAAAGGTCGCTTTTGATTTAGGCGCTGTAGAAAAACAAGCTTCGCTTGATCAGATTCCTGTTGAGATTTATAGACTGTTATCTGAAAGCCATCCTTAATTGGTTAAGGAGGAAGAGATGGATTATTTTAAAGAGCTTAACGATGTTTTAAAATTTAGTCCTGTTGAGATTTTGATATTAGACGATCAGGCGAAGGTTGTTTGGGCTAGTAACGCTGTATTATCGCAATTTGATAAAAGACTCGAAAAGATTGAGAGCTTAAGAATTGGGAGTGCCCTGCTGTGTGAAGGCAGCCTGGAGAATGCGCTTGGTTGTGGCTTTGGGGAGAGCTGCAAAACATGTGAACTGAATAAAATAATTAAGCAAAGCTTAAAGACAAAAAAGCCTATCATAAACAAGGAGATTAATAAAACATTTATTCAAGGTTCAAAGAGAAGGACGTTCTGGTTTTTGGTAAATATAAACCAAACTAAAATATCTGAAAAAAATTATATTGTTTTAAGTATGACCGATATCACTGAGAAAAAAGAAAAAGAAAAGTCTCTTGAATCAATAAATGACTATTATCTTGATATGATTGACAATTTTCCATCGATGTTTTGGAGAACCAATACTGCTGGAGAGGTAATTTTTGCAAATCAAGAATATCTGGATTTTTTTGGATTTAGCTTAGATGAGGCTTTAAAATTTGGATGGTCAGAAAGGTTTAGCCCAGATTCTAAGATTGAAGATTTTGAAACTCTTAGAGACTCATGCTTAAAGCCTGAGCCTTTTAAGTTGGAACAACAAAGAGTTGACGCTAACGGAGAAATCAGAGATTGTTTGATTATTGGAAAGCCATATTTTATTAGGGAGCAGTTTGCAGGTCATACGGGCGTAGTGATAGACATTACCGAGATAAAGAGAATACAAAAAATGCTGGAAGAAACCAACAGCAAATATGTCGAACTCTTTAACAATATAATTGGAAATTATGTTCTATTTAAAATTGAATATGACAATGAAGCTAAGCCATCTGAGCTCATATACCTAGAGGTAAATAAGTTTTTTGAAGATAAGGTGGGTGGCAGGATATCAGATTTTCTTGGCAAAAAACTCTCTGAAATTAATTTTGAACTAAACGAGAGAATTATAGAAAATTTAAACAATAGAGCTGTTCAGAAGGGATTGAGTTTTGAAATTGGAACTTATTTTAGCCCTGCTTTAAATAGATGGTATGTTGGGAATGCGTATATACCAGAGGAAGGATATGTCGCTACAATTTCAAATGATATTACTGATTTAATGAAGGCAGAAGAAGATTTGATTAAGGCAAAGGAGATTGCTGAGAGCGCAAACAAAGCGAAGAGCGAATTTTTGGCCAATATGAGCCATGAAATCAGAACTCCCTTAAACGGTATTATAGGTTTGATAGATCTTTTGCTAATAACAAAGCTTGATTCTGAGCAAAAAGACTATGCCCAGACGATTAAGCTTTGCTCTAATAATCTTCTAAATGTAATTAATCAGGTTCTTGATTTTTCAAAGATTGAGGCAAATCGTATGCAGGTGGAACATATTGATTTTGATCTAAAAAAAGTCATAGATGAGACGTGTCAGATACACTCATTTAAAGCAAAAGAAAAGAATTTGACTTTTAAGTGTGATATTTCTTCTTCTATTCAAGGAATTGTTACGGGAGATCCTGTGAAGCTTAAACAGGTTTTGAACAATCTATTGTCTAATGCTATTAAATTTACTGATTCTGGAGAAGTTATGCTCTCTGCTGCAATAGAAAAATATGATGGTGATAGCTACAAGGTAAAATTTACAGTAAAAGACTCAGGAATAGGCATAGCAAAAGAGGATCAGAAAAAACTTTTTACCGCTTTTAATCAAATAGATGGATCGATAACAAGAAATTTTGGTGGAACTGGATTGGGGCTTGTAATTTCAAAAAGGCTAATAGAGATGTTGGGCGGTCATATTACGGTAGAGAGCGAAAAGGGCAAAGGGACAAAATTTGAATTTTATTTAAACTTTAAGAAGTCTAAGGGGAGAAGATCTGATACGCTTTTAGACGGCAATGATTTTAAAAAGATTAAAACACAAATTAGAATACTTTTGGTTGATGACGATATGGTAAATGCTAAGGTCATAGGATTGATGCTACATAATTGGGGCTATTCTTTTGATTCAGCGAGAAATGGCCTTGAGGCAGTAGATCTTTTTAAAAACAATAAGTTCGATCTAATACTTATGGACATTCAAATGCCAATTTTAGACGGAATAGAGGCTACAAAAAAAATTCGTGAGATTGAGGGAGACAAAAATCATATTCCAGTCATAGCTTTAACGGCAAATGCACTAAAGGGCGACAGAGAGAGGCTTCTTTCATTGGGTATGGATGAATATCTTTCAAAACCAGTAGGTTTAAACGATCTATATAGTAAGATTGACTATGTGTTAAGGAGATTCAAGGATACTGTGTCTTTTAATAACAAAGGAGATGTGAGAATCAGCGAAAATGGTGAGATTATTTTTGGTGACACGGTAAAGAAATATGATTCTTCTAATACTAAAGATTTAAAAAAGATTGATGAAGAAATTAAAAATCTAAAGATTAATTTTCAAGCAGGCGATCTTTATGAGATAGAGGCAATTTCTCATAGGCTAAAAGAAGAATTTGCAGATTTGGATGATGACTTAAAGGTATGTGCCTTTAAACTGGAGCTCGCTGCAAGGAATAGTAAGATGAAGACAGTAGCGAATAAAGTAACTGAGCTAGAAGACAGATTTAATACTTTTAAAAAATTACTTAATATTGGAGGTTTATAGTGAAAATTCTGGTTGCTGAAGACGACATGCCGAGCAGGAAATTTTTATCTAAATTTTTATCTGATTATGGGGATGTGGATATGGTAGTAGATGGTTTGGAGGCATTGGATGCTTATCTTATATCAGTTAAAGAAAATGAATTATACGATCTAATCTGTCTTGACATAATGATGCCAAAGGTTGATGGCATTAAGGTTTTGAAGGCTATAAAGGACTATGAGGATAAAAAGGGAGTTGAGATAAGCAAAAGATCTAAAGTAATGATGACTACCGCTCTTTCAGATACCGAATACGTGAATGAAGCCCTTAAATTGGGGTGTACAGCTTATGCTGCAAAACCACTCAATATAAAAAAAATGAGCGAGGTTATGGAAAAGCTGGGTTTTCAAAAGACATCTCATAAGGTTGTAAGGTAATATGCTTATTTTTGTATTTTTGGGAGAAAATAATTTTTTATAAATTGTAATAAATTACGAATTTGTAGTGAAATAGTTAGATTCATTTTGGATAAATTAGATTATAATATATGTTTGTTTGGTTTTTTTATCTTTATGGGGCTTTAAAAATATTGTCTAAATCTATGAAGGATTGGTCTATTTATCTAAAATGTCTGTTTTTGGTCTCTTAAACCTATTTGTAGTTTATATTGTATGGAGCAGCACTTATCTGGCAATAAGAATTGCTGTGACAGGTGGATTTGAGCCATTTACGCTTGGGGCAGTAAGACTATTTTTTGCTGGTTTGATATTGTTCATTGTATTAATCATAAAAAGGATGAATTTAAGGCTGAATTTCTACGAATTTAAGATAATATTTTCTACCAGTATGCTGATGTGGGTTTTGGGGAATGGTCTGATTATGTGGGCTGAACAAAATGCAGCCTCTGGTCTGACAGCCTTGATCTTAGGGGTCACGCCTATATTAGCATCTTTTTTGGACTCAATTTTTACCAAAAAAATGCCGTCATTGATATCTGTATTTTCTTTATTGCTTGGATTTGTTGGTGTATTTTGCTTGTTTATTCCGAAGATATCTAATTTTTCTCTTATAGACATATTTTCTTATTCACTGGTGTTTATTTCAGCTTTTTGCTGGGCTGTTGGGGCGATTATTCAAAGAAACAATAGCCTAAATATGTCGGTTTTGACAATGAGCTTTTATCAGAGTCTATTTGCCTCCATAGGATTTTTCTTGCTCAGCCTTGTTTTTCATGAAAGCTACGCAATGCCAAGCTATAACGCTGTCCTGGCATTGTGGTATCTTGTGATATTTGGCTCTGTATTTGCCTTTACTGCATATATAAATGCTGTAAAGCTATTGCCTATAAATATATCTATGACCTATGCGTATGTAAACCCTGTCCTTGCTCTATTTTTAGGGCATATTGTTTTAAATGAAGAAATAAATAAGTTTACTATCATTGGAGCTTTGCTGATAATTTTAGGCATATTGGGAGTTTTTAAAGATCAATTTAACAAGAACAAAAAATAATCAGTTTGAATTTACTGAATTAATTTTTATGCATTCCATATTTTTAAAATGTGCTCTATTGAAGAGTACGATGCTAAAAGATTTTTTTCAGCATTGCAGTTCAGAAAATCTATTGATGAGTGATGGGCAGCAATAAGCCTTGAGTCCTCAGATTCCTTTAGTGAACGAGATCTTATGGTCCCGTCCAAATGGGATGTAAAGAAATGTTTATCGTCTTTAAAGGCTATAAAGGTTATGGGGCTGCTTTTGCCGACTTCTTCTCTTATAAAATCGCCTTCTGATGAAAATATCATTAAGGTGCCGTCATTGTAGCCCAATATAACCTTGGAAGAATCTGTGGAATAGGAAAAATACGTTATAAAAAAATCACTTCTTTCAGGTATTGATACCTCTCTGCCTTCTTTTAAAAACCATACCAATAACTGGTTTTTGTCATTTAGATACAATACTGATTCTCCGTCAGGTGAGAACTCAAAATTTTTGAAACAAAATCTTTTGTTTGAAAATGTTCCAAGTTTTGTGCCTTCGATGGTAGACCATAAGTCGGTGTCAAAGCTGTACTTGTTCTTAGATGTAAAAAACATCTTATTGTAGCTGAAAATCAATTCGCTAACTGGCTCAAGATTGTTTTTTATACACCAAAGATTTTTCCCCTCGTTAAAAAGCCATAGTTCAAGAGTTCCATCTTCAAAACCAGATATTAAAAAATTTTCATCTATTGATAGGCTAAGAGATGATATCTCACCATCGTAAGAAGATAATTCTTTTATAAGTGTGTTTTTTTCAATGTCATAAACTTTTATTTCTGAATTATTGTGGCCTGTTATCAGTTTGTTTGAATTGGCGTTGGTACAAAAAGCTGTTATTGGCGACTGTGGATTTATTTTAGATGTTGAGTTGTGATCACATAAAGATATCATTTCAACCTGGTTGGATCTTTTTATTACGAATAAATTCTCAAAATTTTTCGACAAACTAAAAGATTTTGAATTAAAGTCGAATTGAAATTCTAATTCTGGCTTATCAAGGCTTGAAACATCTAACTCTGGAAATGAATCTGCTTTTTTATATACTGATATGTTTCTAAAGTGTGATATAAAGAGTTTATTTAAATTTCTATTGTATGCAAGAGGCAATCCGTCGAATCTTTTTTCAAAAGTTATGCTCAAGTCGTTTGGGTCTATTTGTTTTAAAAATAAATCAAAAGAGCCAGTAATCAAACTATTTTCATCTAAAACTGAAAGCATTAAGATCTCTGACTCATGGACTTTGTTGCTATTTAAAATTATTTTGTCTTTTATCAAATAAATATACCCTTCGCTGGAGGCTGTAATAATAGATTTTGTGTCATCTAAGAATACAAAATTTGAAATCCAAGAATTTTCCAATTTTTGAATCAGATCTATCTCTTTTGTTTTAAGATCTATTTGAAACAATTCACCGTCTAAAGTAGAGGCAAGGATAAATTTATTGTCATTTGCGAAGTCTACTCTATATATGCTCGAATGTAGGTTGAACTTTTCAATAATCTCCATATTTTTAATTTTAATAATCAAAATAGTTCCGTCATGTAGCCCTGCTGCTATCAGTTTGCTATCATTTGAAAATTTTATTGAGTTTATCCAGGAGGCATGATCTATTATTGAATTAATTAAATAGCCAGTTTTTAGGGAAAATATTTTTATTTCTCCATCATAGCCTCCGACAGATAATAGGCTATTATCATTGGATATTGATATTGTTTTTGCCCATGAGTTTAGAGTCCCGATTTTTAATGATTCTTGAGTGTTCAAATCTATTGTGTAAATATAATTTGATTTTTCTGAGTAAGCTATGATATCAAGGTTTTTCGAGAAATCAAAACAGAAATCTTTGTGATCTTCTATAAAAATTTTGTGTTCTAAGCTTTTAATATTTTGGTTAAAATTTCTCATATTGTTTAGAAAATGTTCTGGGCTTCTTTCGTTTAACATTATATAAATACTGAGAGAGTCTATAAAATTTAAGCTTCTTTCGTTGTATGGAAACTGTGACGCTTTGAAAGGTATTTGCTTGTTAAAAATTAATTTGTTAGTTTTTATGTCTGTAATTTTTATAAAGCCATCTGTGTTTGAGCTATAAAAAAGGGTTTCATCCTTGCTGCACTTTATCGTGTCTACCCAACTTTGAAATATGTTTATGGTATTTATAGGGGCAGAGCTATTTAAATCATATATGTTTATTGTGCCATCGTTGAAACCTACAATCAAATTATCAAAGCTATTCGCATAACAAATAGACGTAGGCCATAAAGGAGATGTGTCTATCACATTGATAGGATTCTTGGAATCTATGTTCCAAATTTTTATGGTAGAATCATATCCGCCTGATGCAATCTGGGTGTCGTCTGATGAAAATGCAAGCGAAGAAATTCTGTTTTGATGGCCCTCAAATTTATTTATTATTTTTTTATCCTGAACAGACCACAGTATTATTAAGTTGTCTCTGCTGCCCGATAGCAGATATTTTCCATCATGAGAAAAGGTCAGCGCAAGTATCCAATCTTCGTGGCCGCTTAAGCTTTCTATAGGCTTATCTTTGAAGATATTCCATAAAAGTATGGAAGAGTTAAATCCCCCGGAAGCAAAGTGAATTCCATCGGGAGAAAATGCAGTTATAAATATCCAGTCTCTTCTCTTTCTTAATTTATCAATAAGATAGCCAGTTAAAATTGGAAAATTGCCTTCAGCAAAATTGCCTGACTGAGGGATATTTATTTCCTTTTCAAAAATAAAATTTAATGTTTTTTTATCCACTGGTTTAATTTTTCATCTTAATAGATAATTTATTATACAGTAAACTTTTATTAATATATTTTTAACATAAAATTAAATGACTGTTTTCAAATTACTGTTATAATTATTGTGAAAAACAAATTCAATAAATTTATAATTATAGAAAAGGGGGAAATATGTTTAGAAAAACTAAAATTATTTGTACTTTGGGACCTAGCACGGACGATCCTGACATTCTATATAGCTTCGTAGAAAAGGGTATGGACGTTGCCAGGTTTAATTTTTCTCACGGAGATTACGAGGATCACTTTAGAAGGATTCAAATGGTGAGAGAGGCTTCTAAAAAGCTGAAGAAAGAAGTGGCTCTTATGTTAGACACAAAGGGTCCTGAGATTCGAGTCGGAAAATTTAAGACAGGGTCTGCTCAGCTTAACAAGGGTCAAAAATTTATTCTGACTGCTAAAGAGGTTGATGGAGATGAAGGAATAGTAAGTCTTACATATCCCGATCTGGTCTCAAGGGTAAAGAAAGGCAACGTAATTGTTCTGTCTGATGGTCTTATCTCGCTTTTGGTGGATGAGACTGATGATAAGAATATTTATACTACAGTGATGAACAACGGTGTCTTAAAGGATCACAAGAGGGTAGCTGTTCCAGGAGTTTTTTTGGATATGCAATTTTTGTCTGAAAAAGATATAAACGATATAAAGTTTGGGGTGGAACATGAGATGGACTTTATTGCTGCATCTTTCGTCCAAAATGCAGCCAATATTTTAGAAATCAGAAGGGTATTAGAAGAGAATAATTCCAATATTGACATTATCGCGAAGATTGAAAATAAATTTGGTATTGATAATATTGATGAGATCCTTAAAGCTGCCGATGGCATTATGGTGGCAAGGGGAGATATGGGAATTGAGATACCAAATGAAGACGTTCCACTGATCCAAAAAGAGCTTATAAAAAAAGCCAATAAAGTGGGCAAACCTGTGATTACTGCTACACAGATGCTCGAGTCTATGATAAATAACCCTCATCCTACCAGAGCAGAGGCTAGTGATGTGGCAAATGCAATTCTGGATGGTACGGATGCAATAATGTTGAGCGGTGAGACGGCTGCAGGGAATTATCCACTGGAAGCTATGGAGATGATGGCAAGGATATCGGTGAAAACTGAGACTTCATTAGATTATAAGACAATATTTTTGTCAAAAGGTCTAAATCAAAAAACAACTACTGACGCTATAAGCCATGCTACAGTTCAGATTTCTCACGAACTCGATGCTGCTGCAATAATAAGCATTACCCAAAGCGGCTATACTGCTAAAATGGTATCAAAATATAGACCAAATGCTTTTATAATAGGCGTTTCTTCTGATATTAAAATGGTCAGAAAGATGAAATTGATTTGGGGGGTTTATCCTATAATTTGTAGCAGAACAAATAATATTGAAGAGATGGTTTTAGAAGCCATTAGCAGATCGAATGCCACCAAGCTTATAAATGAGGGAGATCTAATAGTCATTACTGCTGGAGTGCCTATTGGCGCTACTGGCACTACAAATATGGTGAGGGTTCACGTAGTAGGCAATATTTTACTAAGGGGTATCGGTGTGGGGCATACCTCATTTACTGGTCAAGTGTGTATTGCAAATACTTTGAAAGATTTCAAGGAGAAGATGAAGCCAGGAAGCATTGTGGTCGCAAAACGTATTGATGAAGAATCTGCAAAATATACTACTGATGCGGGTGCGCTAATAGTAGAAGAGGGAGGTCTTACTTCCAATGCTGTGATATTGGGCATAAACTTCGGAATTCCTGTGGTGATAGGAGTCGATGGCGCGGTGGAAACGCTGAAAGATGGCCTTGTGATAACGGTAGATGCTGAAAGGGGATTGGTCTATCAAGGGGAGATAAACGTAAGATAAATTTAAAATTTTATGTTAAAATATAAAGTATAACGAAGTTTAAAATATTTGTTGAACACATTACCCTGGTTTTTGGCCAGGGTATTTTTATGAGAAAGCAGGAGGTTTGATATGAAAGAGTATGACGTAATAATTGTGGGTGCAGGTCCTGCGGGAATTTTTGCCGCATTGGAGCTTACAAAAAGGCTTGAAAATAGCAGAGTATTAATAGTGGAAAAGGGACATGATATATCCAACAGGCACTGTCCAATGAGGGATAGGAAGACTCAGTGTTTGAATTGCTCTCCTTGTGCTCTGATGAGTGGATGGGGCGGTGCAGGTGCATTTAGCGATGGAAAACTAACGTTATCTACTGATATTGGCGGAAATCTTGCTGATATTATAGGCGAAGAAAGCTTAAGCAATCTGGTGTCTTATGTGGACAAAATATGGGTAGATTTTGGCGGAACAGAGCAAGTATTTTCTCCAAATCAAGAAGAAGAGACAGAATTAAAAAAGAGATCTATCTTAGCTGATTTGAAGTATATACCATTTCGGGTTAGACATCTGGGTACAGATAAATCTCCCGTTATATTACAGAATATGAAAGACGATTTAGAAAAAAAGATTGATATTCTTACATCGTCCACTGTGGACGAGATCATAGTAAAAGACAATTGCGTTAAGGGTATCAAGATGTCAGATGGATCTGTTTATAAAAGTTCGTATGTCATAGTTTCTCCTGGCCGCGATGGGGCAGACTGGATTTTTAATGAAGCCAAGAGATTGGGCATTGAAGTGCAAAACAACCCTGTAGACATTGGCGTGAGGGTAGAGCTTCCTGCTACTATCATGGAAGAGCTAACAAAAATAACCTATGAAATAAAGTTAGTATATTACTCTAAGCTCTTTGAAGATAAAATAAGAACATTTTGTATGAATCCTTATGGCGAGGTTGTGAGTGAACAAAGCGATGGGGTAATTACCGTAAATGGTCACAGCTATGCTGATAGAAAGACCGAAAATACAAATTTCGCCTTGCTTGTCAGCAAATCTTTTACAGAGCCCTTTAAGGATCCTATCTCTTATGGGAAATACATTGCAAGGCTGGCAAACCTTTTGGGCGGCGGCGTGATGGTTCAAAGATTGGGAGACCTCCTGGAAGGGAGAAGATCCACCAAAGAAAGACTTCTAAAATCTGTGGTTTCTCCTACATTAAAAGGTGCTACCCCTGGCGATATAAGTTTGGTATTGCCTTATAGACATCTGAAGAGCATTATAGAAATGCTTCAGGCATTGGATAAACTTGCACCTGGAGTTTATTCTCGCTATACTTTACTCTATGCTGTCGAGGTTAAATACTATTCCTCAAGGTTGAAATTAAATGTCGAACTGATGACACCGATTGAGGGATTGTATGGAGCAGGTGATGGAGTCGGAGTGACAAGAGGTCTAATACAGGCTTCTGCATCTGGTGTGCTGGCAGCAAAGAGCATTATAAATAAGATAAAAAATTAATTAAGGAGGACAATTATGTCAGATAAAGCTCAGGAAAACAATCCGGGTATTATGGAACCCTTAGTTTTGCCAAATGTAAAAAAAGTTGTTGCAATATTGAGCGGGAAGGGCGGAGTAGGAAAGAGCACTACTACTTCACTTTTAGCGTGTGAGTTCGCAAGAAGAAACTTTAAGGTGGGAATATTGGATGCTGATGTGACGGGACCTAGCATACCAAAGCTATTTGGCGTTAATAAGAAGTTAGAGGTTAAAAACGATAAATTGCAGCCAGCTACCACAAAAACGGGTATAAAGGTAATATCTCTTAATTTGCTTTTGCCTTCAGAGGACGATCCTGTAATCTGGCGTGGTCCAATGCTCTCAAAGGTTATCAAAGAATTTTGGGAACAGGTTGATTGGGGAGATTTAGATTATCTGTTTATAGACTTGCCGCCTGGAACTTCTGATGTTCTTATCACAGTTTTTCAGTCAATTCCTGTGGACGGCGCAATTGTGGTGACTACTCCTCAAGACTTAGCTTCTCTAATAGTAAAAAAGAGTATGAAGATGGTAAAAAGAGTGAAGAATGGAAAGCTCTTTGGCATTGTTGAGAATATGAGTTATTTTGTGTGTCCTGACAATCAAAAGGAATATTATATATTTGGTGCCTCCAAGGTTGAGAAGATTGCTATGGAATATGGTATAGAAGTTCTGGCAAAAGTGCCTATTGACCCTGTAATGGTTCAAATGGCCGATGATGGCAAAATTGAAGGCTATTCAAAAGAGATCTTTTCACACTTAAAAATATAATTTTGTTGATTTGTTAACATTGAAAGGGGAAGAGTTATGATTGGTTTTACCAAGCTCCTTTGTGGAAAAGCTACTGTTTCTGACGTTATAAAAGAAAGAGATAAAGAAAGCGGCGTAAAAGATCCCAAGCTTCTTCAGTTTACTACTGAGAATAGACCCTTGGTCGTCTGGAATGTGACAAAGGCTTGTAACCTAAAGTGTAAGCACTGCTATATAAACGCAGGCGAAAAGACCTCAAACGAGCTGACCACAGAAGAGGCAAAGGTTTTGATAGACGATTTAGCAACTCTGGGAACCCCTGTGTTACTGTTCTCTGGCGGAGAGCCATTATTGAGAGAAGACATATTTGAATTGGCTGAATATGCCTTTTCTAAGGGCATAAGACCAGTTCTGTCTTCAAATGGGACACTTATAACAAAAGATGTTGCTAAAAGGCTGAAAGATAGCCATTTTCAATATGTAGGCATTAGCTTAGACGGTTTGGAAGAGGTTCATGACGATTTTCG
Organism: Thermodesulfobium sp. 4217-1; assembly: GCF_039822205.1. NCBI lineage: Bacteria > Pseudomonadati > Thermodesulfobiota > Thermodesulfobiia > Thermodesulfobiales > Thermodesulfobiaceae > Thermodesulfobium > Thermodesulfobium fumaratoxidans. The sequence goes on along the minus strand of NZ_JBAGBW010000007.1, from coordinate 60,454 downwards.
AGGTGTAGAGGGCTCTTTTAGAAAATCTATTGAAGGCATAAAAAATTGTCTGGAGATAGATCTAAAATCTGGTGTCAGATTTACCGTTAACCAGATGAATTTCCAAGATTTGCCCGATGTGCTTGATTTCGTGGCTGAAAATAATATCCCAAGATTTTGCATGTATCATCTGGTCTACTCTGGAAGAGGCAAAGAGATGCTGGAGCTGGATCTGACGAAAGATCAAAATGTAGAGCTTTTTGATATTCTTGTAAAGAAGACAAAGGAGTTTGACAAAAAAGGGGTAGATCTGGAAATCTTGACTACTGACAATCACGCTGATGGTATTGCACTTTATCTGTACCTTACATCAAATGAGCCAGATAGGGCTGACGAGATAAAGGAGCTCTTAAAGATGCACGGCGGATGCTCAGCTGGCACGAAATTTGCAAATATTGACAATGAGGGGAACGTTCACCCCTGCCAGTTCTGGCTTCATTATAACCTTGGGAATATCAGGGAGAGACCATTCTCACAGATCTGGACAGATGAAAACGAGCCTCTCTTGAAAAAGCTTCGAAATAAAGAAAAATATCTAAAAGGAATATGCGGTGAGTGCAAATACAATTATCTTTGCGGAGGCTGCAGAATAAGAGCCGAGGTGGTTCATGGCGATATTATGCAAGAGGACCCTGCCTGTTATATAGATAAATTGGAATTTTGATATTTAATTTATTCGTTTGAAAGGGGAAGTTTATGTTTCCTATATATAGAGCGAGAAGAATAAGGCAAGATGGAATAAGGGAGATATTGGATGATTCTTTAGTAGAAGTAAAAAAGCTTATGCTGCCAATATTTGTAATGCCTGGGTCAGATAAGGTCGAAGAGATATGCAGTATGCCTGGAGTATATAGGTATACGACCGATAAGGTTTTAGCCTTTGTGGAAGATGCGGTGAAAAGTGGTATAAAATCAATAATATTTTTTGGTATCTCAGATGTAAAAGACCCAATAGGGAGCTGGGCATCGAACAGTGAGGGAGAAGTTCAAAAAGCCATTCGACTGGTGAAAAAGGAATTTCCTGAGATGACAGTTGCTGCAGATACCTGTCTATGTGAGTATACCGATCACGGACATTGCGGTATCGTAAGAGAAGGGGAAATTTTAAACGATGAAACCCTGGAGGTCCTTAATGAGGTCGCAATTTCGTATGCTGAGAGCGGCGCAGATATAATTGCTCCATCGGGTATGATGGATGGAATGGTCATGTCCATTAGGGATGCGCTTGACAGCAAGGGATTCTATAACACGATTATAATGAGCTACTCTGTTAAATATTCTTCATGTTTTTACGGGCCATTTAGAGATGCTGCGGAGTCTGCACCAAAATTTGGCAATAGAAAGACTCATCAAATGAGCCCATATTTTGGTTATAACGAAGCCGTGAAGGAGTCTCTTATAGACGTAGATGAATGCGCTGATATACTAATGGTCAAACCGGGTCTTGCATATCTGGACGTTTTGAAGACTGTAAAAGAGAAGGTTCTTCTGCCGGTAGCAGTCTATAACGTGAGCGGTGAGTACTCTATGGTAAAAGCGGCTGGGATAAATGGCTGGATAGATGAGATGAGCACCATTTCAGAGATTTTCTATGCCTTTACAAGGGCAGGAGCAGACATAATCATATCGTATCATTCACTCGATTATGCGAAGTGGTTAGCTGGCAGCAATAAATAAGTGTTTTGGAAAATTTATTTAAACTTCTTCAGAAGGGAGCTTCCTATTGAAGTCGGATAACAATCAACCAATTTTGTGTTCCTGGAATACGACGCAGGAGTGTAACTTGAAATGTGTTCACTGCTACCGCGATGCAGGCGATAAAAAATATAATGAGCTTACTACGGAACAAGGGAAATCATTGCTCGATGAGATAAAAAAAGCAGGATTCAAGATTATGGTGTTTAGCGGGGGAGAGCCTCTGCTGAGGAAGGATATATTTGAATTAACTGAATATGCGAGTAGTATTGGGCTAAGGCCTGTGTTTGGTACGAACGGAACTCTTATTGATAGAGAAATGGCTTTGAGGCTGAAGGCCTCAGGCGCTGCAAGGATAAGCATCAGCTTGGATAGCCTAAACCAAATGCAACACGATAAGTTTAGAGGTGTAGAGGGAGCCTGGTCAAGGGCTGTGGAGGCTATGAAGATACTTAAAGATATCGGCTTGTCATTTCAGATAAACACTACTGTAACCAGGAGAAATATTGATGAAATTTTAGATATTACTGATTTCGCTGTTGAAATTGGCGCTGACGCCCATCACATATTTTTTTTGGTGCCTACTGGCAGGGCAGTAGATATTGAGATAGAGAGTTTGAACGCACGCGATTATGAAGACTTGTTGAAAAAGATACTCTTGAAATCAAAAACTGTAAATATAGAGCTTAAGCCCACTTGTGCGCCTCAATATATGAGAATTGCAAAGACTCTGGGCATAGAGACAAGATTTACAAAGGGCTGTCTTGCTGGCACAGGATACTGTTCAATCACCCCTGAAGGCGACATTTGGCCATGCCCATATATGCCCATAAAAGTGGGAAATGTGAAGACTGAAAAATTTTCTGAAATTTGGAGAGATGCCACCTTATTTAAAGAATTAAGAGAGGGAAACCTTAAGGGAAGCTGTGGAAAGTGCGGCTTTAATGAGATCTGCGGTGGCTGTAGAGCAAGAGCCCTTTTTTATAATGGAGACTATTTAGGAGAAGAGCCCTGGTGCCTGATGAGAAAACAATAAAGCTAACCGAAGTAGAAGAGACTCTTTTAGAGAAAATTCAGCACAACTTTCCTATTGTAGAAAAGCCCTTTGATGAGCTGGGCGCTCAATTGGGAATAAGTGGACAAGAAGTAATAAAAATTCTTCAGAAGTTAAAATCAGAGGGCATAATTAGATTGATAGGCGGGGTATTTGACCCAAGAAAATTAGGCTTCAAGGGAACCCTTGTGGGACTTAAGGTTGACAACGATCACATTGAAAATGTAGTAGAAAGAATTAACAAGTGTCATGGAGTTTCTCATAATTATCTAAGGGATCATGAATATAACCTCTGGTTTACTTTGATAATGCCTTCTAAAGAAGAAATTGACGCATTTATCGACGATCTAAGAAAAGAAGAGGGCATTATAAGCCTGGTGGAGCTTCCTGCCAAGAGAATCTTTAAAATTGACGTAAGGTTTAAAGTTAAGGAGTGAATTTTTATGACTATTTGTGAAGGCACCCTTCTGTGAACAATATAAATAACTCTCATAATGGCGCAGGCTGTCCTGACGATATAGATTGCCTTCCTGTGGTATCCTGTGGGGATCTATCTGGGATTAGCTTGATTTCTTTGATAAAATATTTGGAAAAAAATAAGGATAAAAAAGTCATACTCTTTACAAACAAGGCATTTTTTGATGATTTGTGCCATTTTATGGGCTCTGAAGTTCATATGCCCATCTATAATAAAGATAATGGCTTTGGGATTGTAGACCTTGACTCTGGTTTTGGAATAGAGGTTCTGGGCAAGCCAGATGAGAGAGTGGGGAGATTTTCATATCAGTGTTTTGTGGAGTCGTTAAAATTCGTAGAAGAGGAAAATTGTAAGTTTTATTTAACCTTGCCAATAAATAAGAGTTTGATATCAAAGTCTATAAATAGAAATTTCTTAGGACACACTGCCTTCCTTGAAGAGAGATATTCGAAAGATGTAAGCATGAATTTCTTTGACGGATTCTATCTCTTAAATCTTCTTTCCCACCATATACCCATTTGTGAAGTGCCAAAACAGGTTACATTTGAAAGGCTAAATCTCTCTCTGCAGTCGATCATATATCTTGCAAATATTTTAGACATAAAGCCATTGAAGATTGCTATATCTGGCCTTAATCCTCACGCTGGCGAAGAGGGAAGCATTGGAGGCGAAGAAGAGTCTATTATTAAGCCATTTATTGAATATGCAAGATCAAGCTGCTCTTATGCTGAGATCTTTGGTCCTCTTGCGCCCGATTCAATATATTTTAATTTAAAAAATCTTGATATCAGGTCTGTGATATCTCTTTATCACGATCAGTTTCTGTCTATTATGAAGGCGCTCTCCTTCCCAAGGATAATTGAGATAAATACCGGGCTGCCCTTTTTAAGATGTACCCTGGCTCACGGAGTGGGATATTCCATAGCAAACAATCCTCAAATGGTAGACGAGGGCGGGCTAAAACTGGCATTTGATTTCTATGAAAAGTTTGTCACCTTTAAGAACAATAGCTATTAAAATATTACATAAATAATGAAAAATCTTGCACCTTTAAAGAGATATGGTCAAAATTTTCTGGTAGATCAGAACGTATCCAAGAAGATTATAGAGTCTGCAATGATAGAAGAGGATGACTTTGTAATTGAGATTGGGCCTGGAAAAGGTGCTCTGACAACATATCTTTTACGGATTCCAAACGATTACTTAGGAATAGAGGTCGACAGGGGGCTCTTCGAGCTTTTGAGCGAGGATTACGAGAAGGATTTAACTCTGGCAAACAAAAACATTCTACTATCTGATGCGCTTAGGACTGATTTTGGATTTATAGACAAGAGAGTGAACGTAATTGCAAACCTGCCATATAATATTGCGTCTTTAATAATCGTAAAGATGATAAAAGAGAATATCAGGCTGAAGGGTATGACTTTGATGATTCAAAAAGAAATGGCACAAAGGCTCTTCGCTCCACCAGGCATCAAGGATTATGGAAGGCTAAGCGTCCTTATTCAAAACCTTTTTGACGGCAGGGTGCTTTTTGAGGTTTCAGAAGGGTGCTTTTATCCTAAGCCGAAGGTAAAGTCTGTGGTGATAAAGCTGACTCCAAAAAATGATTTCTACGAAAAAAAGCCATATTGTGAGGACTTTGAAAACTTCTTGAGAAGAATTTTTTCTCAGCCAAGAAAGATTTTAAAAAATGTGTTAAGTGAAGAGTACATAAGAGTATTTTCTGAAATATACAGTGATCTGTTGCAGAAGAGACCTGGTCAGATAGATCCAGAGACTTATTGGGAAATATTTAGATTCCATAGGTCTTAGAGATACAGTATTTAGAGGTCAATCTCCATAAGTAGAGGGGCGTGATCGGATGGCTTTGGCGTTCTTCTTCTTCTGAGAGAAAAGTCCACTTCTACTCTCTTTACTTTATCTAAAAGCGGCCTGGTCACCAATATATAATCTATTCTCATACCGTTGTTTTTCCATATTTCGCCGCCTATATAACTAAACCAGGTAAAGCCTGGATCGGTCGGATGAAAGTGCCTGTATGTGTCTACGAATCCGAAACTTAGAAGCTCTCTTAATGCGTCTCTCTCTTCGGGCATCGTGCCGATAGTGTCCTTTAAGAGCTCTGGATCGTATACGTCAAAATCTGTTAAGGCTACGTTGAAGTCTCCAAGCATAACTATTGGGTCATCAGGAGTAAAGTTTTCGTTTAGAAATTTAAGTAATTTTTTATAGAAAGTTAATTTATAATAAAATTTATCGTTGTTTCTAAGATCGCCGTGAGGAAAGTATATGTTCATAAGAGTAAAGTTTTCAAATTTTACAAATAGGGATCTTTTCTGATCCAGAGAGTCTTGAAATTCGTTTTCAAAATGAATCGAGTCAAGTTTTGTGCAAATTGCAACTCCATTGTATGACTTTTCGCCTGACACTAAACACTTGTAGTCGGGAAATATTAGTTCTGGAAAGAGATCTGGAGTGCACTTTATTTCTTGAAGTGCTATTATTTCTGGATTGTGCTTTTCTATAAGTAAGCTGACAATATCAGTTCTGCTTCTTATAGAATTTACATTAAAAGTAGTTATAATCAATTTAATCTCCTTTTGAAGAATTGAGGATATTATGAAAAAATATATTTTAGACGTTCAACTGCCAAATATAAATAAGAGACTGAGTTATTATATCAAATCTGACGTAGATATTGATAATGGGTACATTGTAGACGTTCCAGTAAGTGGGAAAAATTTCTTGGGAGTGGTCGAAACCGTAAAAGAGGCCGCAGAAGGAGATGACTCTTCAGAGCTCAAATTCGTTAATTCGATTTACGAGAAGAGATTTTTTAATGATGACCTGTATAAATTATACAAATTTGTTTGCGAATATTATTTTGTTATGCCTAATAGTGCGCTTGGACTTTTTCCATCATTTAACATAAAGCTATCAAGCAAAAATAAGGTTAAGATTGCTGAAAGGGGCAAGGAAGTCTTAGATTACTCTTTGCTAATTTCTGATGATCTGAAAGGCTTCTTAGAGCTGCTAAGCAAGAGAGAATATGATCTTTCATATATAAAAAGTAAGTACAAGGATACTTTTAGATACGCTCTATCTGAGAAACTGATAGATATAGTTAATGAAACTACTGCAAAAAATGATAAGGCTAATTTTGATCTGTGCGAAAAGACTGATGAGATTGAGAAATGCAAAAACTTAGCAATTCTAAACGATGAACAGGATAGAGCTTTTAAATACTTCAGGGGACATCTAAATGGGTACAGTGAGCTCTCTTTAGTAGGGACTACCGGGAGCGGCAAGACTGAGGTCTATCTGAAGCTGATAATGGAAGTTTTGCAAAATGGGAAGAATGCAGTGCTTCTTTTGCCAGAGATTACTCTTGCGACGCACTTTGTAGATATGCTGGAAAAGAGATTTCCCAATCTTATATATGTGTGGCACAGTCAGTTGGGTAAGTCTGAAAGAAACAAACTTTTGAATATCATTCCAAATCTGACTGAGAAGATATTTGTCGGACCAAGGTCATTGATCTTTCTCCCTATAAACGATATAGGGCTAATTATAGTAGACGAAGAGCAAAGCGAGAACTACAAGCAAGACGACTTTATAAGATACGATGCAAGAATCCTTGCAAGGGAGAGGGCAGAGTATAACAATTGTCCAGTTTTGTATGTAAGCGCCACCCCAAGCGTAAATCTGGGCAGAAAAATCCTGGATGGGAAGGTTTCTTCTTATTTTCTTTCTAAAAGGTTTGGAGATTTTAGCCTGCCAAAAATAAATATTGTTAAAAGACAGAGCTTTTATGGATCGTTTAGTGAAGAATTTATAAACTCTTTGAAAGAAGTAAGAGAAAAAAAAGAGCAAGCTATTGTTTTCGTGCCAAGAAGGGGATTTTATCCATTCGTTAGTTGTGCTGACTGCGGAGAGTTAGTAAAGTGTAAAAATTGTGATGTGCCGATGTGCGTTCACATGATAAAAGGGAAAAGGGTATATGTATGCCACCATTGCGGCTATAAGTTCACTACAGACCCTGTGTGCAAGAAGTGCTCGGGCTTAAATTTCAAACAATATGGCGCTGGATCACAAAAGATTACCGAAGAGTTAAAAAACCTTTTTCCAGATGCTAATGTGGAGAGGATAGACTCTGACAGCGTAAATACCTACTCAAAGCTAAAAGCTGTGCTTAAAGATATATTGGATGGCAAGATAGACTTCTTGGTTGGCACTCAGATAATTACAAAGGGTTTAAATTTTCCGAAAATAAACTTTGTGGGCATACCCTTTCTGGAACCCTTAACATCGATGCCAGATTTTAGATCGTTTGAAAAGCTATATCAATTGCTGGTTCAGGTAACAGGTAGGGCAGGGAGATATTCTATGGGAGGTAAGGTGGTAATTCAGGCGAGCGAAGATCAGGTACCTATTATTCGTAAGTATACGACGATAAGCTATTGGGATTTTTTATTGGAAGAATTGGAGTTAAGAAAGGATATGTCTTGCCCTCCTTTTAGCTATGAAGTGATATTTAGGTGGAATGGAAAATTGACAGAGGTAAAGGACGAGGCGAAAAAATTTAGAGAAATTTTAAAAGAGGTATATAACCTTTTTGACAATAGGGAAATAAAAGTAACTCCACCAAAGTTTTGTCCAATTTTAAGACTACATGGAAATTATAGGATGTATTCTTTGATCAGATTTAAGGATAAGGCCACAAGAAAAGACTTTCTTGAAATACTGCTGAAGAGATATTCTCCAAAGGATAAGAAAATATTTATTGTAGACGTAGATCCTTTGTATTATTTTTAGGAAGAGAGTGATCTATTTTGAAGCTCAATTAAGTTTTTGGCTACGTCTCTGGCTATTTCAGTAGTTTCTTCTATTGTTCTTCCTTGCGCAATAAGGCCCTGAATATCTTCAGACGTTGCAAGATAAAGCCCTTCTGGTAATCTCTCTATTTTTATGTTTATGATCTTTTCCATAATCTCCTCCTCAAATATTTAATAATATATAATTTTTGTCTTAATCTAAAACTTTTAGCTTGATATACCAATGTATTTTTTGGCACTAATTTTACCTAAAATATATTATTTGACAGTGAGCTATTAATAAGTATAATCTAGATAATTAGTTTTTATCAATTAGATTTATGATTGTTATTTAGGGGGCTTTTTTATGATAGATTTTTGTAGTTTCAATCTTTTTAGTGTGAGGAAATTATGAGTAGGATTTCAAATATTAGGATTAAAAATTTTAAAACTTTTGATGATTTGGAAGTTAAATCTCTAAATAAAAGGATTAACTTTGTGTATGGAGAAAACGGTGTAGGCAAGACGTCTTTGTTAGAAGCTATATATTTACTTCTGTGTTACTCAGAACCTGATGTCAGAGTTCTAAGCGCTAATTTTCAAATGGTGTTGCATTATCAATCTTATTTAAATCCTCTTTTAGGAACCACATTGCTAAAATTTGACGATTTGTGGAATACAATATTTAAAAATTTGAATATGGATATGATATTATCATTCGACTTAGAGGGTAAAGATAAATTGTCTTTGTTAATATTTAGAGATTTTAATAAAGATTATAGTTCTCGAGAAGTAGTTTTTAAATGGGAATATATAGATAAAAAAAGTAAAGAACCCCAGATGCAGCAGCATAGCATAATAGATAACAGCAATATGATGAATAGAAATCCTTTTCTATCATTTGATGTACTACCATCACAAACGACTATTAATAAAAAATTAAGTTTTTATTATATACCTTCAATGTTTATGTTTAACTCGACCCACATAAATGCAATTTATAGTGAAGTTGTTATGTCCAATAAGAAAAAAGAATTAATCGATATACTGAAAATAGTTGAAGACGATATTGAAGATATTGATCTTATTTCAACTGGTTTGCAAACTGTCATTGTTAAAAGAAAAAATGTTTCTGTGCCTATTAACCAAATGGGAGAAGGTTTCTTAAAGATATTTTATATTATAGGTGTTTCTATAACACGAATGGATGGAATTATTCTTATAGATGAAATAGAGAACGGCCTTCACTGGTCTATTCAAAAGAAAATTTTTGGATACATCTTAAGACTATCTAAGGATCTTAATATTCAATATTTTATAGCCACACACAGCCTGGAATTTGTACAGGAAGCCTTTAAGGCTATGAAAGATAACGATATAGATTCTATAGGTGCAACAAGAATAAATAAAAAGTACGATGGGAAGATTTATCCTACTCTTATTAGCGGACAGGATCTAAAAGAGATGGTAGAAGGAGATATGGAATTTAGATAAATTATGAAAAAGCAGAATGAATTATTCCTTAAATATTTAAACACTCAACACCTTATCGCAGTTGAGGATAAAAGTATTAATTGTTTAGTTGAGTCTCTTATAAAAAAATTAAATAATAATTATGTTATTAAAGAAAATGTAGATAATGATAGGGACAAGTGTGTATACTTTGATAATAAGTGTGTTTGTGATTTGTATTTATTAAATGGAAAGAATTATATTAATCAATTACCGAATGTTCCTTATTTTGATAATCTAAAATCACTTCTTTTGATACTGGATAAAGATGCATCTGCAGAGATAGAAGGTTTTAAGAAGAAGATTAACGAAAAAAACAATTTAGATTTAAAGAATTTTGACTTTTGTTTAATCCCAAGCGAATCTCAAGATGGCGACGAAATAGAAGACTATGTATGCAGCAAGCTTAAAGGTAAAAATAAAGAGAAAATTAATGAAATTGGGGAGTTTTTAGGGTCATTTATTTGTAAATTTCATAAAAGTAGATTAAATTCTGTTACAAAATATGGTAAAAGAAAATTAAGCATTCTTCTTTATATAGAATCGAAAAATTTGCGCAACGTAGAACAAGATAAGCATAAATATATAAGACAAATTGTTGATAATATTGACGAACAAGAAGAGATATTTATAAAGATAAAAGATTATTTTGACAGAATATTAGAGGGAGACAATGATTAAAGTTATTTCTAAATTTAAATATTTTAGGAATTAAACGATATGAATAAATCAAAATCTTTTTCTGAAAGAATGGGTGAGTAAAGAAGTCTATTTATTAATTTTTTCTACAAAATCGCGCACAACTTTGTTAAATTTTTCAGGCTCTTCCCAGAACAACATATGTCCTGAATTTTCGAAGAATTCTATTTGTGAATTGGGTATATTTTCTCCTACCCATGCACTGCCTTGCCAGGGAAAAACCATACTATTTCTTGCTACACAAACAAGCGTGGGAAGCTCGATGTGTGGAATAAAATCGCGCCAATCTAAATTTGTATGGTCGCGCATAATTTCTATTCGGACATAAGGTGGACATTTGGAAATTTCATCTGCGATATATTTAGCTTCTTCAGCAGATGGCTTATGATTAAGGCAGGCGAATGCCAATCCTTCTGCACAACCACGTGGGTCAAATTTTATATTGCAACAAAGATGAATAAACATTTCTACATCATAACAGCCCTTCTGCCCCCAAACCCAATCTGGACCTGTATATTGTGCAGGCGATTGATCTACACATATAAGGCCTTTAAGTCTGTAATTTCCAAACAGTTCTATATAGCTCCACAAAACAGAGGCGCCCATTGACCATCCAAGTACAGTAATATTATTGATATCTAAATGATCAAATAAGTTTTTTACGTCCATTGCATAGCGAGAAATGCGATGACTGTGCATAACCTTTTCTGATTCGCCGTGGCCACGCATATCCATACTGATTACTTTAAACTTTTTGGAAAGCTCGGGTATATTTTTCTTCCAGAAACGCGTGGTACATGTCCAGCCAGGCAGCATGAAGAGAGGCTTTCCTTCGCCCTGTATATCATAATAAATTTCTACCCCGTCGTTCGTCTTAAAGTTTGCCATCGCATTTCCTCCAGTCATAATTTATCAAGCGTTAAACTTAGTCATTTGAAATCTCTAATTCTAAAAAGCTTGGTATTTTAAATATTCAAAAATCTCGATAAGATAATTATAAACTCTTAAATCTGAAACTGTCACTGATAGCGCCTGCTAAAAATAATCATATACATCTCATGATAAAAATAAAACTACTTTTGCGATGGTTTTGCTCTAACTACTCCTTTTTTAAAGGTGCAGAGCTTGCGATCATATTTCTTATATTTTTTGGTTGATTTTTGGTGGCAGAAGTTAAATTTGATTCTAATAGTTAAATGTTATAGAATGTTTTTATTTATTGATCTTATTGATAATTATATATGTTATAATTCCAAACTATACTCTTTAAATTTTGCTGCTTGTAGAAAGCTAAAATTTTTATTTAATTAGGGGTAATATTTATGAGTTTAGATTTTTTTGAAGCAATATTGCGCTCTTCTTTGTTTGGCGTTTATATAAACCAGGGAGAAGATGGCAGGATAGTTTTTGCAAATAAACGTATTGCTGAAATTTTAGGTTATGAGAGCCCAGATGAGCTTATTGGTAAGAGCATATTGGATATTGCTATGAGAACGATTAAAGAAGAAATAAAAGTAAATCTAATAAGACGTACAAAGGGAGAATTTTTTACTGTAGAGTATTCTCAACACTTTCTTTTATCAAAATCAAACACATTTGTTCCTGTAGCCTTATTTGCTTATACTATAGAGTATGAAAACAAACCCTCTGGCTTGGTGCTTATTTTAGACAGAACTAAGGAAAAGTCATACGAAAAGCTTTTTTTCACTCTAAGCCAAATAAATCAACTAATAGTAAGAGTAGATAATGAGCAGGATTTGTTGGAAAAGGCTTGTGACATAATAGTCGATGAGGTGGGGTATTTAGATTGTGCAATAGGCTACGTGGATAAAGATAATCTCTTTAAAAAAATCTATACAAGGGCAAAAACAAAAGAGTTACAAGATGATATTAAAAATAATATAGAAGGCGTAGATGAGTCTACCCCTTATGGGAGAGGTTCTGTATCCAAAGCTTATCATACAAGAAAGGTGAGCATGGTCCCGCAAATCTCGAAACTTCAAACTACTTTCTATTGGCATGATTTTTACAATAAATACGATATCCAGTCTGCTTGCTCTATTCCAATATTAAAAAATAATAAGGTAGAATATATTTTGTCAATCCATGATAATGTAAAAAATTCTTGTGACGAAGATCATTTACACCTTTTGGATGAGATGCAGTTAGATCTATCTTTTGCTTTGGAAAAGATAGAATCCCAGAAAAATATTCTTGTTTTAAACCAGGCTATCTCTGTGTCTCACGAGTGGGCGGTAATCACAGATAGAGATGGCACTATAATAGACGCAAACAAGGCTGTTTCTGATATATCAGGTTACCCTAAAGAGGCGCTCATTGGCAATAATCCAAGAATATTTAAGTCAGGGCATCATGATAAAACTTTTTATGAAAAGCTTTGGAAAAAGATCTTGTCAGGAGAGTCTTGTACTTGTAGGTTTGTAAACAAAGCAAAGGATGGTTCAATTTTTTATCTTGATTCAATAATAATACCTGTTATGCAAGATGGTGAAGTTTATCGTTTTGTTGATCTATCAATGGATGTTACAAAACTTGTAGAATATGAAGATCGATTAGAGTTGAAATCAAGGATTTATAATACCTTGTATGAAATTAGCAATTTATCTCTGAAAATAAAAACAAAGGAAGAATTTTTATCGTCCTTACCCATGCTTTTAGTTGAAAATCTGGGTATGGAAGTGTCTTATGTACTTTTAAAAAGTAATAAAAATTTTGAAGTTGTCTACTTTTCAGCTAAAGATGATAGATTTCAAGGATATTTAGATAAGGCGAAAATGGTAGGTCGCCTATTTACAAATAATAAGTTTTTACAATCAGATGAACCTCTAATAAAGAGTCTAAACAGTAAAGGTATATATTTATTAGAAGACATTTGCTCACAGGATATTTGCCCATTTAGAGAATTTGTTTGCTCTTATGGGTTTAATTCTTGTATTGCGCTAAGCATATCCTTTAAAGAAGATATTATTGGTTCTCTTGTTCTAATTTTTACTAAAAGTCTTTTCAATAATGAGATATTTAACTTATTTAAAGTAATTCAGCAACAAATTGAATTTATCCTGAATAAACTGGAAGATGAAAAGTTCTCAAAGATAACTCTTAGTGCTTTGGATGCTGGTTTTGAGTTTGTAGCAGTTACTGACAGTAATTTTAACATAGTATATGTAAATGATAGAGCTCTTAGAATATTTGGTTATTCGAAAGATGAGATTATAGGTAAACACCACTCTATATTTTCTCCAAGAACGCATACAAAAGAGTTTTCAAAAAAATTTTACAAAATTCTGAAATCTGGAAATACTTACTCAGGATTAATTAAATATAGAATTAAAAATGGCTTATTAAAGGATTTTTATGTCAATATAACGCCTTTTTTTGAGGGTTCAAATATTACGCATTATATAGTAGTAGGCAAAGAAATTGAGAAAGATGATGAGCTTTTAAGAGAATTAGACAGATTAGTTAATTATGATGGCACAACTGGATTAATTAATTTAAACTCATTTAAAATGGAGTTAGAAAAACTTTTAGAAAGAGCGAAATCTGAAAACCAGATTTTTTCAGTAGCTATAATAAATCCTCTAAACTTTAAAAGAATAAACGAAGCCTATGGTTTTGAAGTTGGAGATTATATGCTAAAAAAAATAGCTCAGAGGTTGAAGGACAATCTAAAGGCATACGATGTTATAGCGAAGCTTGAATCTGACAGATTTGGCATTCTAGTTAAAGATTTAAAAGCGGAAGAGGACATACTTATAGTAGTTTCAAAGATCTTAAGTGATATTATAGAACCCTATGAGATGTTGAATAAAAATATTTCTGTTTCATTTAACATAGGACTTAGCCTGTTTCCTAGGGATGCTAATACTTCTGAAGATTTACTAAATAAAGCCATGATAGCTCTTGCAGATGCCAAAGAAAAAGGAGAAAACCAGATAGGTTTTTTCAGGCAGGATTTAGAAATAGAGGCTACAAAAGCTTTAAGACTAAAGTTAGATTTAGATCTTGCGGTAGCAAACAAAGAATTTATTGCCTTTTATCAACCTTATGTAAATAAAGATAGAAAAATTGTTGGGGCAGAGGCTTTAATGCGCTGGAATAAAGATGGTAAAATAATTCCTCCAATTGATTTTATAGAATATTTAGAAAAAACCCCTCTTATAATAGATGCAGAACACCAACTCATAGAGAATGTCCTTGATGACTTGCAATCCTTTAAAAAAACGATTCCTATATCAATTAACCTTTCTTCTAAAAGTTTGATGCAAAGGAGTTTGAGGGATGATTTATTTTCTAAACTAAAATTTCATCACCTGCAAATGGATTTATTGAAAATAGAGATTGTTGAAAGAGCATTTATAAACAGCTTTGATTATATTTCAGATCTTATTAGAGAGTTAAAAAAATATGGCATATATTTTTCTTTGGATGACTTTGGCACTGGATTTTCCTCCTTGTCTTACCTGTCAATGCTTGACATTGAGACGCTAAAGATAGATATATCTTTCATAAGAGGTATAGAAAACTCTAAAACAAGAAACATTATAAATTCCATTATTTTTCTTGCACATTCGCTAAATATAAAGACAATTGCAGAAGGAGTAGAAACTGTAGAGCAGTTTGATATTCTAAAATCTATGAATTGTGATTACTTTCAGGGATATTTGTTCTATAGGCCGATGCCAAGAGATGAGCTTGGTGAAATTTTAGGTAACATTTAAGGGTTATAAATAAATTTTTTGGAGACTTTAATCTGGAGAATAGGTTGGATTTCAGAATTGACTTGAGAAAAAAGAGTTTTTTGAGACAGCTTTTTGAGAAATCTATTAATGAGATATATATTTTCCATCCAAAGAGTTTAAAATTTTTTGCTGTAAATCAGGCTGCCAGGAAGAATTTAGGATTCTCATCGGAAGATTTAAGTAATATGACCCCAGTTGACTTGAATCCAGAGATGAGCGTGGATCGCTTTAAGAGGCTGCTTGAACCCTTGATAAAGGGTGAAAAAGGGAGTATTTCTTTTCAAACTAAGCATCGCCGAAAAGACGGCACTCTTTATCCTGTAGAGGTGAACTTGCAGCTTATTAGCTACAGGGGCAAAAACCTATGCATTGCCTTTATCTCTGACATTACAGAAAGAGTTCTAATAGAAGATGAGATGCAAGAGGCCCAACTAAAATTTGATGTGGTCATTAACTCAGTTTGGGATGCTATTGTAATAATCGACGATCAAGATAGAGTAACCTTTTGGAATAAAGCTGCAGAAAAGCTCTTTGGCTATTCTTGGGAAGAAGTTATTTGGAAGAAATTGGATCAATTTCTCGTTCCTGGTAGTTATTATAAGCCCCATATTGGGACGATAAAGCATAACTTTTTAGAAGGAAAAGGAAATTCCTTAGATAGGGCAGTAGAAATGAAAGCAAGAAATAAAGATGGAAGAGAGGTCTTTATAGAAGTTTCTTTATCAATTTTTAATTTTAAGGATAATTGGTATTCAGTAGGGATTGCAAGGGATATTAGTGAACAAAAGAAGTTGGAAGAAGAAAACAAGATTAAGGAAGATCGACCCAGATTAATGCTGGGGGGTTTGCCTACCCCTGCCTGGCTGATTACAAAGAACAAAAAAATTCTTGCACAAAACAAGATGGCTGAAAAGTTATTTCATACTAAGGTTAATGGCTATTGCTGGGAAGAAATTCACAAAAATATTTACATACAGAAAACAAATAGAGATGTATATGAAAATACAAGCGTGCCTTTGCCTGATACAAAGTGCTATTTTTGTAAGGCTGATGAGGCATTGTTAAGAAATGAATCGATAAACATTGAAGTGGAGCTTGAAGACAAAGTATGGGATACCTGGTGGATACCATTAGGAGGTGACATATACCTTCATTATGCCAATGACGTTACTGCGTATAAAAATATAGAAAAAGAGCTCTATCTTCTGTCAGTTACAGATCCTTTGACAAGCATATATAACCGTCGATATTTTCTTGAAAGATTGGATGAAGAAATAGAGAGGATAAAGAGGACGAGTTCTAAATTTTCTGTAATAATGCTCGATATTGACAATTTCAAGAGCATAAACGACAAGTTCGGTCACAATGCAGGGGATTTAGTTTTAAAAAGTTTATCTGAGACGATAAAAGATAGAATAAGAAAAATTGATATATTTGCACGCTGGGGCGGCGAGGAATTTGTAATATTGCTCCCTGAAACCACTCCACAAAAAGCTTCAATATTAGCAGAAGAGATTAGGGTTAGATTGAGTAATTTAAAAATTGAGGACATTAATGGCATTACTGTAAGCTGCGGCATTGCAGGATCTCGCCAATGGGACAGCGTTGACTCATTGATAGAAAGAGCCGATAATCTGATGTATGAGGCTAAAGCCGTTGGAAAAAATTGTGTACGTTATGAAGAGTAAGGTTGATTTTAGATGTAAAATTTGACAGAGGGGTAGAGTTAACAGTTAAAAAATTTTTTATTATCAGCGTTTTTGTGTTGTTTTTGATATTTTTATTTCCACTTCTATTTTTCAATGGAAGTGATAGGGGGTATTTAAATTCGGCAAATTCATTTTTTGATAAGAAAGAGTATTTCAAGGCTATATCATTTTATAATATGGCTATAGAGTCAAATCCAAAACTGGTTGATGCTTATGTAATAGGGCAAACTCATATTTCAAATTGCACGAATACGACAAAGCAATTCAAGATTTTTCAAAGGCAATAGAGCTAAACCCAAAAAACGCTGATGCGTATGAGGGCAGGGGAATATCATACTATAAAACAAAAAACTACGATCTTTCGATAAGAGACTACCAAAAGGCAATAGACTTAAACCCGAAAAATGCAAGCTATTATAACAATCTGGGGGTTAGCTATTATGATTCGCGTGAATTTAATAAGGCAGTCGTTGCATATAGCAGCGCAATAGACATTAACTCAAATATGTCTGTGGCATATTTTAATAGAGCAAGTGCATATTATGCATTGGGTGACTATACAAACTCAGAAAGAGATTCTGCTAATGCGAGAAGGCTTGATAGCAATAACTAAATTTGATATATTTGATAAAAATATCAAAATTTAAGGAGGGCCAATGTATACTGCGGTAGGCTTAGCAAACAAGTTAAGAGAGATATACCCAAATTTGGGAGAAAACAAACTGAATTTCAGTGTCGTATTCGAAGAAGACAAAAACGCTTGGTTGATAAATTTCTTTAAGGGAAATTTTAAGAGATATGCATATCTGGACAAGTCTGATGCTGATTCTTGTATTGAAGGCGAAAAGTGCATATATTTAGAGTTTATTATTGATCAATATTTGAGCATTTTTGACGAAGAAAACAAAAAATAAATCCTTTTTATCGCAGCCGTTAAGATATCTTAACGGCTGCAAGCGATAATACGTATATTATCATTAACCAACTTTTTTAGGGGTTAGCTTATCTTTTACAAATCCCTCATCAATGTCGAGCGTGCTATCTTTTGTAAACGAAGACGTTTCAAACATAATGTCTAACATGATAGTCTCCATTATAGATCTTAGACCTCTGGCGCCTGTATTTCTTTTTATCGCTTCTTTTACAATAAAGTCCAAAGATGCATCGTCGAAATTTAGAGATATATTGTCCATATCCATAAGTTTCTTGTACTGTTTTAGGATCGCATTTTTTGGCTCTGTTAAAATCTTTTTTAATAAAGCCTCATCAAGAGGGCTCAAAACTGATATGATAGGCAAGCGACCGACCAATTCAGGAATAAGTCCAAAGTGTATGAGGTCTTCTGGCAGAATGTTTTCCTGTAATATCTTCCACTTTTGCTCTTCTTGCTTGATGTCTCCATCTTTATTGCTCTTGGATATAAAGCCGATATTTTTCTTGCCAATTCTTGAATATACTATCTCTTCAACCTTTTCGAAGGAACCGCCGCAAATAAATAGTATATTTTCAGTGTTTATCTGTATAAACTCTTGTTGAGGGTGTTTTCTGCCGCCCTGGGGTGGGACATTCGCAACCGTGCCTTCAAGAATTTTTAACAATGCCTGTTGGACACCTTCTCCTGATACATCTCTGGTAATGGATGTATTTTCAGATTTTCTGCCGATCTTGTCTATCTCATCTATGTAAATAATGCCTTTTTCAGCAGCATGAATATCATAATTAGCGGCCTGAATAAGCCTTAAGAGAACATTTTCGACGTCTTCACCCACATAGCCTGCCTCTGTAAGGGTAGTGGCATCAGCTATTGCAAACGGAACGTTTAATATCTTTGCAAGTGTCTGGGCCAGCAGGGTTTTGCCTGTTCCAGTCGGTCCAATCAATAAGATATTGCTTTTTAAAATCTCGACGTCGTTATCGCTCTTTTCTTGCATTATTCTCTTGTAGTGATTGTAAACTGCCACTGATAAAACCTTTTTTACATCTTCTTGACCTATCACATATTCTGATAGCTTTGAAAATATCTCTTTTGGTTTTAGCTTATTTATGGTGTTGTTATAATTTTCAAGAAGTTTTTCTTCCTCTTCTTTTTCAAGTATCTTGTTTGCAATTTTTATGCAATCGCTGCATATCAAAGAGCCATTTTTTCCAGAGAAAAACTTATCGACTTCTTTCGAGTTCTTGCCGCAAAAAGAACATTTCTGTAAATTTTCATTGTCCATATCTTCGATTATTCTCTCTTTTCCAGAATTTCATCAATAATTCCATATTCTTTTGCCTGCTTGGCATCCATATAAAAATCTCTCTCTGTATCGTTCTTGATTTTCGATATATTTTTTCCAGTGTGATTGGATAATATTAAGTTCAGTGCATCCTTTATCTTCAAGATCTCTTTTGCCTGGATGGCAATATCAGTTGCCTGTCCCTCTGCTCCGCCCAAAGGCTGATGGATAAGGACTCTTGCGTTTGGAAGGCAATACCTCTTGCCCTTTTCGCCTGCTGCAAGTATGACTGCAGCCATGCTGGCAGCCTGTCCGAAACAAATCGTGTTAACTTTTGATTTTACATATTGCATAGTGTCATAGATAGCAAGTCCTGCAGATACCACACCTCCAGGGCTATTTATGTAAAGAAAGATATCTCTTTGTGGGTCGTCTGCTTCTAAGAAGAGCATTTGCGCTACCACAAGATTTGCTACATCTTCATTTATTGCAGTGCCTAAAAATATAATCCTATCGTTTAATAGCTTCGAAAATATATCGTAAACTCTTTCCCCATGGGAAGTTCTTTCAGTAACTGTTGGTATCAGAATACTATTTGAAATATTCATCTTCTTCACCATCCTAAGGTTAATTTGATTTAACTCTTTAATTCACTTTCTGAGCCTTCAGACTTGGAAGCCTCCTCAGCGCTATCAGTGGCTTTGTCTTCGGATTCTCTTTCGATGCACATTGTCAACAGGGCAGAGAAAACCCTTTCTCTTCTGACATCAGCCATTATTTGTCCCCAGGTCCTTTTGTCATTTTTAAGCTCTAAGATCCACTTTTCTAAATCTTCTTCTCCAATATCTTTTCTGTAGGCTCTCAACCTTTGTTCAATTTCAGCATCTTCTATTATTATGCCCAAATCTTTTGAGACCTTTTCAATTATTAGAAGCTCCTCTATTGACTTCTTTACCGTCGCATCTGCAAATTCTGAGAATTCATCCTTGCCGCTATTTAAGGCTTCCACCTCTTCTTTTGAAACCTGTCTATTTTTCAGTCTCTTTTCCAGATCGCTTATATACTGTTGCCTTTCTAATTGCAGGGCAGTTTCTGGAATGTATATCTTGCTCATTTCTCTAATCTTATCTAATATTGCATTTTTCTGATTTTCAATTTCTTGCTGGAGTTTGTTCATAAGAATCATATTTTTTTGTTGATCTTTAAGGTCATCCATGCTGTCTACTTGAAAATTCGCTTGTAAATCAATATCAGACCAATTTGATAGCTCTTTTCTTCTTATGGAATCAATCTTTGCCTTTATATGGGCAGTTTTTTTTGCTTCTTCTGACTCTAACTCTATATCACATTCGACTTCATCGCCAACTTTTTTCCCTATTAAGACGTCCCTGAGAGGTTTCAGTCTATCTTTGATATCTGGATTGATAGAAATGGCTGATTCTCCAGTATATTCTTTTACATCTTCGTTGTTCTCGTCTTTTGTGTCCATAGTTATCTCTACGACATCTTTTAACTGAATCTCTCCCTCTTCGACGTTATTCCACTTTGCAAAGCTTTGGAGTATTAAGTTTAATTGTTCTTCGACCTCTTCATCAGAGACTGCTACTTCATTGGCTTTTATACTTATCGATCTATAATCTCCCAATTCTGGGTCTGGCCAGTATTCAAATACCATCTTAAACTTATAGTCTTTATCTTTTTGGATCTCTGATTCGTCTTCTTTTAAAACGTTGTAAAGATGCTCATCGCTATGTTCATTCTTTATCTGGTTAAATGACTTTCTCAATAGCATTTCTTTGAGGTTCTCTACTATCTCTTCATCTTGTATTACCTTTTCTAATATATTTTTTGGCACCTTGCCCTTTCTAAATCCTGCTATGCTTGTTCTATTTGCGAGGGCGTTAAATGTCTGTTTCCATTCGCTTGCTACTTCCTCTTTTGGAAATATTACATCAAACTCAACTTTTGTTGTTGATTCATATGTCTTTGAATAGTCCAATTTTATCCTCCTAATTTATATTTATATTTATATTTCAATTTCGCCTTCGAATACCATGGTTGCGTTGGCAGTCATAAACACATTGACTGTGTTGTATTCTATGTAGAGCACTCCACCTGGAAGGTGAATGTTTACGTTGCAATCTACTAAGCCATTTAATTTTGCAGCGACAGCAGTAGCACAGGCTCCAGTTCCACAAGCCAAAGTCTCTCCTACTCCTCTTTCCCAAACCCTGAGCTCTATATCATTTTTCGATATTACCTTTGCAAATTCTACATTAGTTTTTTTCGGAAACCATGCTGAATGTTCTACTTCAGGCGCAATGCCTTCTATTGGGAAACTCTTTATATCATAATCCATAAAAATTACTGTATGAGGGTTCCCCATTGAAACACAGGTTACATTTAAAAATGTCTTATCATTTATTTGAATTTTTTCATTTATAACAGCATCTTTTCCCTCAAAGCCCAAAATTGGAATTGATTCTGGCTTTAAATTTGGAGTACCCATATCTACTCGAACTAGTGATTTTCTGCCATCGAACTTTACAACTTCTGGCACAATGATGCCAGCAAGCGTTTCTACCTTTATTTTGTCCTTGTTTACTATCTTCATATCTTTTGCTAATTTAGCAAAACATCTTATTCCGTTTCCGCACATTTCGGCTTCACTGCCATCTGCATTGAAAATTCTCATTTTTAAATCAGCTGTATCTGACGGCAGCATAAGGATCAAGCCATCGGCGCCAATCCCAAAATGTCTATCGCACAGCTTTTCAGAAATTTCAGCAGGATCGTTTGACTCTACGTATTTGGATTCTTCTGGTAAAAGCATAACAAAATCGTTACCAGCTCCTTGCATTTTGTAAAACTTCACTAATCCAATTCCTCCTTAATTTTTTTTAATAAGCAATTTGCACTAATATTATAATCTATGTTTTCAATCCATTCTGTATTTATTTTTTTAAACCATGTCATCTGTCTTTTTGCAAAATTCCTTGTGTTCTTCTTTATAAGTTCAATTGCCTCTTCAAGGGGCAAGTTGTTTACAAGATAATCTATTATTTCCTTATATCCATAAGTTTGAAAAGCCATAGTATTTATATCATACTTATCAATAAGAAATTTTACTTCATCTATTAGGTTTTGTTCAATCATTACGTCGACACGCTTGTTTATTCTTTCGTAAAGCAACCCTCTATCAAGTTTTAAGCCAAAAACTTTATAATCATACTTCTTTTCTGATATATTTGCTGATTTTGAAAAAATTTCTCCTGAGACCTCGTAAACTTCCAATGCCCTTATTATTCTTATTTCATCAATAGGGGAAATAGATCGGGCATAATCTGGGTCTATTTCCAAAAGTCTTTGGTAAAGGTATTCAAAGCCTTTTTCTGTTCCTATTTCTTTTAACCTATTTCGTAATTCTTTGTCTTTGGTTCCGCAAGCAAAGTTGTAACCTTCAATTAATCCCTTTAAGTAAAGGGCAGTTCCACCTACTATCAGGGGTATCTTCGATCTATTTATTATATCTTCAATTAACTCTAATGCCTTTGTTTGAAAAATGTATGCATTAAATTCTTCTGTTGGATATATTATATCAACAAGATAATGCGCTATCCCTCTCATTTCCTCTTTTGTGGGCTTTGCGGTTCCAATATCCATATGTTTATATACTTGTCTGGAATCAGCGGATATAATTTCTATTGGCAATTCTTGCGCAACTTCTACAGAAATATTTGTTTTTCCAGTACAGGTTTGTCCAAGTAAAATAAAAACTTTATTCACAATTGTTATTCAATTACCGCAAGAATAGCTTTGTTTGGCAAAATAAGATAGGAATTCCCCTCGAAAGTTATTTCGAAACCCATATCTTTTGAAAATATTACTTGATCGCCTACTTTTACTTTGATTTCTGATGAGTCACCTATTGCTATCACAAGACCTTCCTTTGGACTTTCTTTAACAGTTTCTGGTATGAGTATTCCTGAGGATGTCCTATCGCTTGGGCTCATTGCCCGCACAAGTATCATATTGTCTAAGGGTCTAATTGTCAATTTTATTCAATATCCTTTCTATTTCATCAAAGTCAGCAAAATATTTGTTTTCAAACTTTAAGATAGGCAAGGTTTCAAGCCCAACTTTTTTGAAAATTGTTTTTATATCTTTCTGATTTTGATTCATGCAGTACATATCGTATACAGATACTATCTCTACGCCTAAGCCTTTATCATTTATATATCTTTCTAAGATTTGGCAGTATTTATTTCCAGGATAGGTATAAAGCACAGGTTTATTTGTCATAATTTTCACCTACTATCATGGTTCCCACTCCCTCAGGGGTAAGGACTTCGAGCAAGAGCGAGTGAGGTTCTCTGCCATCGATAACGTGAACTGCTTCAATTCCAGATTCTATCGCCTCTTTTGCAGACAAGGTTTTTGGTATCATGCCCTTGGAGAGGACTCCCTCCTCTATTAGATTGTCTATTTCTGATGTCTTTACTTTGGACAAAATTGTAGATGGATCGTCTTTGTTTAGTAGTATCCCTGGTACGTCTGTCAGATACAAAAGCCTCTTTGCACCAAGCGATGACGCGATCTTTCCTGCGACAAAGTCGGCATTTATGTTTAGAGAGATACCATCCTCATCATAAGCGATTGGCGACATAACTGGCACATAGTTTGAGTTTACAAGGGCAGACAGTAGAGATGGATTTATGTTCACAATTTCTCCAACAAAGCCGTATTTTTCCGATTTCTTCTTAGCCATTATCGTTCCGCCGTCTTTGCCGCATATTCCCACTGCTTTGCCGCCATAATTTTGAATCTTGGCTACTATATTTTTATTTACCTTACCAGACAGTATCATCTCGGTAATTTCCATAGTTTTTGAATCTGTGACCCTTAGTCCTTCGATAAATTTGGTTTCTATATTAAGAATTTTTTGCCATCTTGAAATCTCTGGGCCTCCGCCGTGAATAAGTACAATTTTTACGCCCAGATAGCTGAGCAGTACGATGTCCTGGAAGAGCGCATCGTTTACGTCCTCAGATTCCAAAATAGAACCGCCGTATTTAATTACGATTATCTGGTTGTTGAACTGTTTAAAATAGGGCAGTGCGTCAATAATTATTTTTGCTTGATTTTTTTTGTCAAACAATTTACACCTCACGTTGAGTATTCTGAATTTAACTTAACATAATCAAAGGTTAGATCGCAACCATAGAAAGTAAAACTTTTATCTCCACTGTTATTATGAATTTCTATTATAACCCTTTCATTTGCTGAAATCTCTTTGCTAAGCTCATCTTTTTTAAATTCAATAGGTTTTCTGTTGTATACCTCAGTGTCAAAAATCTTTATTGAAACAGAGTCTTCATCGATCAGATTTGTGTTTCCTGCAGCACATAGTATTCTGCCCCAATTCGGATCAGAGCCAAAAAAGGCGCATTTCACAAGGGTTGATTTTGCAATATTTGAGGCAACTTTTTTTGCATCCTTTTCGTTGGCAAAACCAGTGGCTCTAACTTCAAGGATTTTTGTAGATCCTTCTCCATCTCTTACTATGTCGTTTGCTAACTTTGTGCAGCATCTATTTAGAGCTTTTTCAAAAGCTAACATCAATTCATCGTTTTTGTTGTTTATTTTATTCTTCGGATATAGCATGTCTGTCATAAAAAAAACTGAGTCATTGGTAGATGTGTCACCATCTACTGATATTGCGTTGAAACTTCTATTTACACAGTCAGTAAATATTTCTTTCAATATATCTTCGTCAGCATTGATGTCTGATGTGATAAAAACCAGCATTGTGGCAAGATTTGGGCAAATCATACCGCAGCCTTTGGCGTAAGCCCTTATGTGTATGTCACCTGACTCTGCTGAGGGTATCGTTTCAAAATATTCTTTTTCAAAGCTATCAGTGGTCATTATCGACTCTATAAAATCTTTATGATTATTGTTGTCTAAGCTTGCCGCTAACTCTGGCATCTTGTTTATTATCTTGTCTTTGTCAAGTCTTACGCCAATTATACCTGTGGATGCTAACAATATCTCTTCTTCTTTGATATTTAGCAGTTGTGAAAATTTCTTTGATATTTCTATGGCGTCGTTGTAGCCGTCAATTCCTGTGGCTGCATTTGCATTGCCTGAATTAATAAGGATAGCCTTTATGAGCTTGTTTTTGCTCAGTCTTTCTTTGGAAATTTTTACAGGAGCTGCTGCAACGCTATTTTGAGTAAATACTGCAAAGGTCAGCGCCCCTTTCTTGCATACAATAGCGCCAAGGTCTTTTCTGCCTGACAGCTTTAGCCCGCAACGAATTCCTGCAAAATTAAAATTTTCGGGGAAATTTGACAATTTATATTACCTCCGGGACATTAGTTAAGGACAATTCTTCGGGGAAGTCAAAAATAATATTTAGGTTTTGGACTGCTTGACCTGCGGCGCCTTTTATCAGGTTATCAATCGCGCTAAAAATTTTTACAGTATTATCTGAGGTTTTACAAATATTTATCGCACACAGGTTGCTAGACCTTACCATTGACGTATTTGGCAGGTCATTGTCAAGTATTTGAACGAACTTTTCATTTTTGTATTTTTCATAAAAAAGCTCTTTTATAGTCTTTTCATCTGGTATCTCTTTGTTGAAGAGCACATAAATTGTCGAGAGTATTCCTCTTTGCATTGGGATAAGGTGCGGCGTAAAGATTAATTCTGGAGCATCTTTTGAAATTAGCTTTATTTGGTCGTTCATTTCTGGTTGATGTCTGTGGAACTTGGCTCCATAGGGTTTTACGCTCTCGTTTACCTCGCAGAAAAGGAAATCTTTAGAAATTTTTCTGCCAGCTCCGCTTACACCTGATTTTGAGTCAGCGATTATGGTCCCTATGTCTCCCCCAAAGTAATCAACTATTGGATATAGTCCTAAAATCACGCTGGTAGGGTAGCAGCCCGGGTTTCCAATAAGTTTTGCAGTTTTAATCTTTTCCCTGTTTACTTCTGGCAGGCCATAAACTGAATTCTGCAGCACATCTGGACAGTTATGCTCTATACAATAGGTTTTTTCATAAATTTCTTTGTCTTGAAACCTAAAATCTGCTCCAAGGTCGATAATTACTATGTCTTTGTTCGAATGAATTAATTTTGGTATAAACTTTGACGTTTCTCCTGCTGGCAGCGCTATGAAACAAGCGTCTAAGTCTTTTGCTGCCTCTGGATCGGTGGGTCCGAGCACTATGTTTGTATCGAAGGATGGAAACAATTTCTTATAGCTTTCGCCGCTATTGGAGTGTGATGATAAAAACTTAAGCTCGACAAAAGGGTGATTTGATAAAATTCTAAATATATTTAAACCAGCGTATCCAGTTGCGCCAAATATGCCAACTTTAATCTTTTTCATACAGCCTCCTTGTTTAAGGTATTTAAAGACTTATAAATTCTATATTTGATTATAATAAATTTTCAAATGAATCAAAGTAAAAAAAGCTTGAGGAAATATCGCTTATTTCCTCTTTTTCCACCTTCAGCCAGACATTTTTTATGCCTATTTTCTTTGCTTGTATCAAGTTCTCTTCCAGGTCATCGATGAAAACAGATTTTTCTGGATCGAATTCAATTCTTAGCTTAAGCTTTTTCCAAAATTCAATATTTTCTTTTGGGTATCCCAAATCAAAACAGGTTATAATCCTATCAATTTGTTTTTCAATATGAATCTTTGTAAGCTTAATATTTATTGTTTTTTTATGTGCGTTTGTTAATATATAAATTTTTTTGTTGTGTTTCTTTGCAAAAGAAAAAAATTGATAAAGTCCTTTTGATGGTTTTATGAGATCTGAAATGGACATTGTGAGCTTCTCTATGTCAAGGTTTAACTTTGAAGACCAAAAATCTATATCAGACCAACAAAGCTGTCCCTTATAGCTATTGTAAAGGCAATAAAGTTTTTCTTTTGAATCTTCTATTGAAAAATTATTTTTTATTGAATACTGCAATGGGACATATTCAGACCAAAAGTAGCGATCGAATTCCTTGTGAACCAAAGTCCCATCAAAGTCTAAGAAAACGTTGTCAACGTTTTTTCTAAAAATACTTTTATACATCTAAATTATCTAAGTCTTTGCTCAAAATCATCTGTGCTATAGTTTTTTTGAATTTGTAACCAAGGGGCTTGCCGAATTCTTTTCTGAATTTTTGTTCTATTAAACTTAAATTCTGGAAGAACCTTGTCCTGTCTAAAAAATAAGGAAATTCAAAAAATTTGGAAGCCATAACCTCACAGCCTTTATAAAAATCAACCCTGCCATTTGGAAAGGCGAGCTTTGATGGAACGCCGTGTATTCTGCATATCATAGGCCTATATTTATATATTATACAAAGGCCATCTTTATTGGCCGGACACATCATTTTAAACTTACCCTTTCCAGAAAAATTTTCCTTTTTAAATATATATCTTTTTGAGTTTTCAATTATTGACGATCTAATGTCGCTATCAACTTTCGATAACCCGAATCGCAACATATATTCCTCAACAAAAGTATAGTGGTAGAAAAGAGTAGTGCAACAGTTTGTAGCACAACCAGAGCAGTTAAAATCGTAATTTTTGCCAATTGTAGAAAATTCATTTTCTACGTCTTCATAAAGTTTTTCTAAGCTATCTAATATTTTATTCATCTGAGTTGGGAGACGGCGTCATTTATTAAGCTATTCAAATCTTGTTCGACAAAAAAACCGTCCACAAAATAAGGAAACTGAAAATTAAGATTTTTAACGCTTTTTTGAAAATTTAAAATATGCTCAATTGATTCTTGATAGCCAGTTTTTATTGCTGCAATCGTGGCATAACCAACTGTTTCCATATCTGTCGCACAAAAGGTTTTAAGAAAATTGTCTTTGTGAAATTCTACATCATCCCAAGCTCTTTTGCCCACTTTTGCGACAGCCCACAAAATTGGCTTTTTCAGAAGCTCTTCGTCAAGAGCGTTCATAGCCATTGAGAGATACGGATCTTTTAAAGATGGGATGTGGATAATTATCTGTGCTATTGCTGGCGCAGAACTCCATCCAATCCCTCCAGATTCGTCATTCAGTGACCACAGAAGAGTTCTTATAAAAGTTCTAACTTTTTCTTCATTTTTATTCCATAAATTATTCATATATATACCAATAGCCTCAACTGCTCTATATTTTATTAGGATATCAGGATCATAGAGTCGCGATTTTAAAAAAGACCAAAATCGTCTTTCTTCATTACAAAGCAAGACGATTTTTTCATAGTTTCTATTTTTTAATAGTTCTAAAATTATTTCCATTGATGTTATCATTAATATTACTGAGCTTTATTTTAACATATTTAATATAACTTTATGCATAAAACTTATAAAGATGGAGGTTTTTTTATGATTAGAAAAGCTGTTTTTCCTGTTGCCGGGATGGGAACAAGATTTTTACCTGCTACAAAAGCGTCTCCAAAGGAAATGCTTCCACTTGTAGACAGACCCTTGATTCAATATGTAGTAGAAGAGGTTTTGGAATCTGGGGTTAAATATATGATTTTCGTTACTGGTAGAAACAAAAGGCCTATCGAGGATTACTTTGATGCCTCGTGGGAGCTCGAGTCTATATTGAAAGACCAGGACAAATCAAGCCTTCTTGCCGATGTAGACAAGATTCGTGATGATGCCGAATTTATTTATGTTCGACAGCCAAAGCCATTGGGTTTGGGGCATGCAGTTCTTATGTCATCTGCCGTAATCGACAACGAGCCCTTTGCTGTGGTCCTTGGCGATGACATTATAAGTTCTGAAATTCCTGCTATGAAGCAACTTATTAGCGTTTATGAAAGATATCATAGTCCAGTCTTAGCCCTTGAAAGGGTGCCAGAAGAAGAAGTCAGCAGCTATGGGATAGCTGTTGCAAAGCCAATTCCCGATGATGACGGAGTATTTAAAATTACTGATTTAGTTGAAAAACCTGAGATTCATGAGTCTCCATCAAACTATGCGGTAATTGGAAGATATATTCTTGTTCCTGAAATTTTTGATATTTTAAAAGAGACTAAACCTGGTAGGGGCGGCGAAATTCAGCTAACCGATGCTCTTCGAACTTTGTGCGAGAGAAGGTTGGTGTTAGGGGTTGAGGTTAAAGGTAAGAGGTATGACTGCGGCTCAAAGATTGGATATCTAAAAGCCACAGTCGATTTTGCACTTCAACACCCTGAGTTTAAGGATGATATGAAAAAACATCTAAAAGAAATTTGTGTAGATTTATAGATTTTTCAGAACCTCGTTTGCAAATTCTTTCGTGCCGACGGTGTTTTTCATTTTTAGATCTGCAGTGCCAAGTTTCATTTCTAAGACCTTTTCGACAGCATTTTCTAAGTCAAGAGCGATATCCTCTCTCTCAAAGCTAAGTCTAAACATTAGGGCAATTGAGAATATAGTAGCTATAGGGTTAGCTAAGTTTTTGCCTGCTATGGATGGCGCAGATCCGTGAACTGGTTCATAGAGAAATGGTTTTTTGTCTCCTATGCTTGCAGATGGCAAAAGTCCAAGTGAGCCTACCAGGGCAGCTCCCTCATCACTAAGGATGTCTCCAAACAGATTTTCGGTGATAATTACGTCAAATTGGTTTGGATCGTATATCATTTGAAGCGCAGCGTTGTCTACGTATAAGTGGTTTAGCCTTATTTCTGGGTAAGACTTTGACAGATTTTCTACTACTTCGCGCCAGAGTCTTGAATTCTCAAGAACATTCGCTTTGTCTATCGAAGTTAGGTTTTTTCTTCTTGAGGATGCGAGATTGAAGCCTATCTTAGCAAACTTTTCGATTGTAGTAGAACTGTAGGACATGGTATTTATTGCAACCTTTGAACCATCTGGCTGAGTATAAATTCCTCTTGGTTCGCCAAAATAAAGTCCCTCGGTTAGCTCTCTCAATATAACTATATCTAAGCCCTTGTCTACCGTTTCACATTTTAAACAGGACAGGTGTATTAGATGCTTTGAAAGCTTTATGGGTCTGATATTGCAAAAAACATCCAGACTTTTTCTTAATTTCAATAGTCCTGCTTCTGGTCTAAGGTTTGGAGGATTGTTGTCCCACTTTGGGCCTCCAACAGCGATTAATAAAACTGCATCAGAGTTCTTGCACTCCTTCAGGGTATCAGATGGCAAAGGATCCCCAAAAGAATCAATGGCGTTTCCTCCTATTGGCAGCTCGTTTAACGTAAAAGAAAAACTGTATTTTTCTTCAATCTTATCT
Organism: Thermodesulfobium sp. 4217-1; assembly: GCF_039822205.1. Lineage (NCBI taxonomy): Bacteria > Pseudomonadati > Thermodesulfobiota > Thermodesulfobiia > Thermodesulfobiales > Thermodesulfobiaceae > Thermodesulfobium > Thermodesulfobium fumaratoxidans. The sequence continues at coordinate 30,210 of NZ_JBAGBW010000007.1, read as the reverse complement.
CTAAATAGTTTAACAATTTCTTTTAAATCCTGACCAATTCCATCTCCCGGTAAGAATGCTACTTTATGCATTTTTTGCACCTGCCTCTAAACGATTTTTCGTGAAATTGAAGAGTCCGCCAATTTCAACAAGGTTTAATAAGAACTCTGGATAGGGGTCGAATTTATATGTCTTGTTTTTCGTCTTATTTATCAACGTGCCCTCTAATGCGTTTACTGAGATTACGTTTCCTTCTTCTATGGAGTCTAAATTCTCACTTGTGACAAAAATTGGCAGGCCCACATTTATGGCATTTCTGAAAAATATTCTTGCAAAAGAATTGGCAACGACTGCGCTAATTCCAGCACCTTTGATGGCCAATGGCGCGTGCTCTCTTGAAGATCCACAGCCAAAATTATTCCCTGCTACTATTATGTCGCCTTTTTTCATTTCATTTAGAAAATTTGGCCTAAGATCTCTAAATAAATTCTTACCAAGCTCTGTCTGATCGGTTTCTGCTAAATATCTTGCTGCTATTATCAAATCTGTATCGATATTGTTTCCAAAAAGTCTTGCCGCGCCTTCTAAAATCATTTATATTACCTCCTCTGGTGAAGTTATGTATCCAGTTAGGGCAGACGCCGCTGCAACAGCAGGCGAAGCGAGAACTACCTTGCTCTTTGGGTGTCCCATTCTGCCTATGAAATTTCTATTGGTGGTGGAGACGCACACTTCATCTTCTGCAAGGATGCCCATATGCCCGCCCAAACAAGGACCACATGTTGGCGTAGAAACTGCTGCGCCAGCTAAAATAAACTTTTCTATCAAACCTTCTCTTAGAGCTTCAAGATAGACCTTTGGACTTCCTGGCAAGACGATTACTCTGAGGCCATCCTTCACTTTGTTGTTAGAAATTATTTCTGCTGCAATTCTTAGATCTGAAATTCTGCCATTTGTACAAGAACCGATTACTACTTGATCCACATAAGTTTTTTCTAACTTGTTTATATTGGTAGTATTATCAGGAGAAAATGGAAGAGAAACAGTGTAGTCTAAGCTGCCTAAGTCTATTGTGATGCTATTTTCATATTTTGCATCTTTATCTGCTTCAACGTAATCGGGTGCTTTTATGCCCAAATCATTCAAATACTGTTCTGTTACACTGTCGTAATTAAAAATGCCAGCCTTACCTCCACACTCAATTGCCATATTTGAGATGGTAAACCTGTCGTCTATAGAAAGATTCTTTAACCCTTCACCGCAAAATTCAAGAGCAAAATAGTTTGCTCCTTCTACGCCAATTTTTCCTATAAGGTGAAGCACTACGTCTTTCCCGCTAATCCATTTCTTTTGTTTGCCTACTATTTCTACCTTAAAAGATGGCGGCACTCTAAACCATGTGTCTCCTGTAGCCATTGCCATGCCAGCATCGGTAGAGCCTACTCCTGTAGAAAAGGCGTTTAGTGCGCCGTAAGTACAAGTGTGTGAGTCTGCTCCGATTATCAAATATCCAGGACGGGCCAGTCCCAATTCTGGAACCATCACGTGTTCTATGCCTACGTGCCCTGGCTCATAGAAGTGCTTTATATTTTGATCCTTTGCAAAATTTCTAAGCATCTTAACGTTTTGAGCTGATTTAATATCTTTGTTTGGAGTGAAGTGATCGCATATTATAGCTATCTTCTCCTTATCGAAAACCTTTGTATTGCCTAATTTTTGAAACTCCATCACGCTAAGAGGACCTGTAATATCGTTTACGAGAACAATATCGACTTTAGCAAGGGTATAATCACCTGATTTTACGTCTTTGTTTGAGTGCTTTGAAAAAATTTTTTCCGCAACTGTTTTGCCCATTTTTAACTCCCTTCTTAAATATGCTTTTATAAAATCCACTTTTATTATAAAATGAAAAAAATAATTTAAATAGGGGAGAAAAATGCCATTTGAAAAAATCGAAACAGGGATCGAAGACCTTCTGATAATAAAATCAAAAAAGTTCTTTGATAATAGAGGATATTTTCAGGAGACTTTCAAGAGTTCTGATTTTAAGGAAATGGGAATCGAGCTGGAGTTTTCTCAGGATAACCTGTCTTTTTCTAAAAAAGACGTTATAAGAGGAATGCACTATCAAAAAGCGCCATACGGTCAGGCAAAGCTTGTAAAATGCGTTTCTGGAAGTATATTTGATGCTGTTGTAGATGTTAGAAGAGAATCAAAAACCTTTGGCAAATATTTTACTATTATTTTGCACGACAGCGATGATTATCTATTTTTTGTACCTGATGGATTTTTACATGGATTTTGTGTGTTGAGCGATTTTGCGATAGTACTTTATAAAACTTCTTCAGAATATTCCCCCGAAAATTCCAGCGGCGTGATATATAACGATCAGTTCTTAGCCATACCCTGGCCAGTGGAAACGCCAATTATTTCGCCCCAGGATGAAAAATTAAAGTCTTTTAAAGAAGAATTTCTAAAATAATTTCTATTATTACTTTATGAATTTTGTAATATAATATATTATATTGAATTCAAGGAGGTAATAAGATGCCAGAGAAAAAGGCTGCAAAAGAACAGCTTTTTGAAATGTTAAACCAGGCTATTGCTCGTGAGATCCAGGTTAGTATTCAGTATATGTGGCAGCATATACAGGCTAAGGGATTTAAAGGCAAGATTGTTGGTGAAGATATGAAAAAAATATCTATCACTGAGATGAAACACGCTGAAGACATTGCTGAACATCTTTTCGCACTTGGCGGAACTCCTACTACTAAACCAAATGCTATCGAAGTGGGCTCTTCTCTGAAAGATATGCTTGAGTTTGATATCAAGGCCGAAGAAGAAGCCATAAAGCTTTATAAAGAGATAATTAATTTTGCTAAGAAGCAAGACGATCTGGCTACCAAAAGGCTCTTTGAGAAAATCTTGTTGGAAGAAATGGAACATCTTCAGTCATTTGAGAACTATCTTTTGGATTAATATTAAGCTTAAATTTTCTTAAAGGGAGCAGATGTTTGCTCCCTTTTTTTGTTTCTTTTTTAATATTAAAATCGTATTCTATTTAGCATTGGTAAATGTTATATACTTATATAAATAGAATAAAGGTGATTGTATGAGGTGCTTTCTAAAATATGGATTCAGACTTAATTTTAAAGATAAAGTCGGGAGATCAAGTTGCTTTTAGAGATCTTTATAATAAGTATAGTAGTTATATTTATACACTCTCTTATAGGTTATCTGGATCTGCCGAAGAGGCAAAGGATCTCGTACAGGAGTTCTTTATTAGGTTTTACAATAGCGTGGATAAATTTGACACGAATTATCCTTTTATACCGTGGTCTAAGAAAGTGCTGACAAATTTATATATAGATAAAAAAAGAGTAAAGAAAGAATACACATCCTTTGAAGACCTGACCTCAGAGGACGATGATAGGAGTTTCGATCCAGTTGACGAATCTATGTTACCTGAAGATATGGTTGTAAGATATGAAAATAAGGAAGCTGTAGAGAAAGCACTATTAAAGATTCCTGAAATTTATAGGGTAGCTATAGTTCTTTTTTATCAAGAAGACCTGAGTATAAAGGAAATTTCAAATATTTTATCAGTTGATGAGGGAACAGTTAAAATGAGAATTTCAAGAGGTAGAAAAAAACTTTATAAGGAGTTGAGCGATTATGAGCTGTGATGAATGTAGAGAGCTTATAAGGTTAGAAGAGCTTGGAATGATCACATCAAAGCAGCTATACGAACTGGAGGCGCATGTTGGGGAATGTCCTGATTGTCTTTATCTAAGACAGACTTCACAAATGATGACATCATCTCTAAAAAGCCTTCCAATTCTTAGTGCTCCTGATGACCTCTTTTCGTTGATAATATATAGGATTGAAAAGGAAGCATTTATAAAAAATTCTATAATGTTTGCCTCTTTTATGCTCTTTGTGTTCTTGATCGGCTCAATTTTTATGAGCAACATTGATTACTCGGTATTTTCTGTAGATATAGAAGAAAGTGTTTTCTATATTTTTGAAGTTATATGGACAGTTTTGTATAACAATATTTCTTTGGTCTATCTTATAATGACCAGCTTTTTTATGTTTATCGCATTTTCTGTCTATAAAAAAAGAAAGGAACTGTTAAGTTGAAAAAGAGTATATTTTTATTTTTTGCTTTTATAACATTATCTTTTTTATCAATTTCTCTTGCTTGTGCCCAAGCACAAAATCCAATGATGCCCCAAGGTCAGCAAGGTTTTGGAAATCAGCCTAATGAAGAGAGATATTTAAAAAAAGATCAGATAAAAAAAGAGATTAACATTGAACAGGGCCAGGTGATTAGTGGGGATTTTATCGTTCACGATGCAATTTTAAGGTTAGCTGGAACGATAAACGGCGATCTAATAGCCTATAGGTCTGATGTTATTTTAAAAAATTCTGCTGTAGTAAATGGAAAGGTTATAGTTCACAATGGATCGTTGAAAAAGGATAGTGGAGCTAAAACAGGTGATATTTTAGAGATTTCGTCGAAAAGAACCCCTCCACCATTTTTAAATGTTAGCCCGTTTTTTGTTAAGAGATACGATGGTGCGGTTGTCTTGGATTTTAGAACGCTGTTAAACAGCTTTGAGGCTAAGATATTTTTCGCAGTGTTAATCTTCTTTATGTGCTTTATATACTTTCTATTTTTTAAAAAGGTTATAATCGGCAAATATAACTATATATACAAATTTTCATTGAAAGCAATATTTTTTGCATTTTTTATCTTCTTGTCAGTTCCGAGTATCTTCTGGTTTTCAAGAGAAGCACCTTTTTTAAGTGTAATCTTTTTATTTATTATGTCAATATTAAGCGTTCCAGGCATTTCAATTTTTTCTTATTCAATTTTTAGAAATCTATTGCACTTTATTATGAAAAAGGAAATCCCTTATTACTTCTACGTGGTAATTTCATGTTTATTCCTGTCATTAACAATATTAATTTTTAGTGGCAGCTTGTTCTATCTGATATGGCTATCGCTTGGCCTTTCTTACAGCGTTTTACTGTATAAGAACTGCTGAAAATTTGATATTTTTTGATATTTGTTTTATATTTATATGCGAAGGATTTTAAGCGCGAAAGGGGAGATTGGCTTGTTTAGAGCGAAGGAAGAAATTATAAAGTGTCTTGAGGACAATGGCCTAATGAGTTGTGGCAAGCTTTTTTTAAACGAAGACAAATTAAGAACTGATGTAATAGATGACCTTATTAAGACAGCGATATTTTCTGAAGATCCAGAGCTAAAAAATTATTGTTTTCTTCTGATTAGAGAGTACGCAAATATGACAGGTGCTATTTCTTCATCTATTCACGATCTGTATATGGCAAAGGGAAGAGGAGAAGCTCTTGAGTTTACCGTTCCTGCGATAAACATTAGGTGTTTGACTTACGACTTTGCAAGAAGAATATTTAAGGTCGCTCTTGAGAGAAAGGTATCGCCCTTGATATTTGAAATTGCAAGGTCTGAGATAGACTACACTTTTCAGAGACCTTTGGAATATATTTCCTGTATTTTATCGGCTGCCGTTAAAGAAGGATACAAGGGTCCGATTTTCGTTCAGGGAGATCACTTTCAGTTTAGTTCCAAAAATTATTTTTCAGATCAGGATTCTGAATTAGAAAAGATAAAGAAAATCACACAGGAGGCTATTGAAGCAGGTTTTTACAATATAGATATCGATCCGTCAACCTTGGTGGACTATTCAAAAGCTACTTTGGTAGAACAGCAATATCATAATTATATAAATACTGCAAAGATGACTGATTTTATTAGGTCTATTCAGCCGAATGGAATAAATGTTTCTGTAGGAGCTGAGATCGGTCATATTGGCGGTAAAAATTCTACAGTAGATGAATTTGAAGCTTTTATGGACGCATACCTTTCTAACCTGAATACCAAGCCTGGAATTTCTAAAATAAGCGTTCAAACAGGCACTGCCCATGGGGGAATTCCTTTGCCTGATGGTTCTGTAGCAAGCGTGAAATTAGATTTTAGCGTTTTGGATTCCATTGGAAAGCGCGCAAGAGAAAAATATGGCATAGGCGGAGCAGTACAACATGGTGCTTCAACGCTGCCCGATGAGCTATTTAATAATTTTCCCAAGCACAAAACTGCTGAGATACACTTAGCTACAGGGTTTCAAAATATAATGTTTGATTATGCTCCTGAAGAATTTAGAGAATACAACTTTAAGTTTATAGAAGAGAATTTCAAGTCAGATTGGAAAGAAAATATGACAAAAGAACAGTTTATCTATAAAACAAGGAAAAAAGTATTTGGTCCGCTAAAAGATAAGTGGTGGAATTTGCCCGAAGTAGATAAAAATAAGATATTGGATGCATTAGAGAAAAAGATTGATTTTCTTTTCTCTCAATTAAAAGTTTATGATACCAAATCATATACGGATAAATATATCAAATTAGTTAAAGTGGAGTACAAAAATAATACCGACTTAACCAATAAAAATGTAGATTTTCGTTCTTTGAAACTTGAAGAGGGAGCTGACTGATATTGTCTAAGATTGGCATCGATCTAAATCGTTTTATTCTGGAAGAAGAAAGGCAATTTCCTCAGGCCACTGGTTCTCTGAGCTTAGCATTGATGTCTATTGAAAATGCTACAAAGATAATATCTTCAAGGATTAGAAAGGCTGGGCTCTCGGATATATTGGGCAAATTGGGAAAAATAAACGTTCAGGGTGAAGAGGTCCAAAAGTTAGATCAACTGTCAAATAACTGGCTAATTGAGCACCTATCTGATTCTGGCGAATTCTATGCTCTGGCGTCAGAAGAGGTAGACGATGCAATATTTCCAGAAAAGGGGAAAGATGGAAAATACGTAATTGCTCTGGACCCTTTGGATGGCTCATCAAATATTGATGTAAATGTGAATGTTGGGACAATATTTTCTATATATAAAAAATATTGTGAAGGGGTAGAGAATTTTTTTCAGGAGTGTTATAAGCAGGTTGCTGCAGGATATGTGGTCTATGGTTCTTCTACAATGATGATGTACACTACAAAGAACGGCACCCATGGGTTTACGCTCGACCCATCGGTGGGCTCATATCTTCTCTCTCATCCGAATCTGAAGATGCCTACAAGAGGCAAAATTTACTCTATTAACGAGGGATATTCCCAGCGTTGGGATGATTCTCTGAAAAAGTATATTGAAAATATAAAGTCCAATAATTATTCTGCAAGGTATATTGGTTCCATGGTAGCAGACGTTCACAGAACCCTACTTAAAGGCGGCATTTTCGCTTATCCAGGGGACAAGCGAAATCCCTGCGGCAAATTAAGGCTGCTTTATGAGGCTGCACCGATGAGCTTGCTCATAGAACAGGCTGGTGGCAGGGCAACTGATGGCAATGATGAGATATTGAATACAAAAGCCACCAGTCTTCACCAGAGAACGCCTGTTTTTATGGGCAGTAAGGAAGATATAGACGATCTTATGGGCTATATCAAAAAATAATTAACAGAGGGCAGATAGATGAAGCTTTTTTATCTTTTTGCCTTCAATTTACTATAGATATCCCCTTTGAGTCTTTTAGGAATTTTTCGAGTCCAATGTCGGTCAATGGATTTTGTACAAGTTGCTTAATTGTTTTAAATGGCACTGTCGCAATGTGAGCTCCTGCTTTGGCAGCCTGTACTACGTGAAGAGGATGTCTAACGCTTGCAGCAATTATTTTTGACTTTGAATTCGTTATGTTTAAAATCTCAGATATTGATTTTACCAGATTCATCCCGTCATAAGAAATATCATCTAATCTGCCTATAAAAGGGCTTATATATGCTGCTCCAACGAGTGATGCTAAGATGGCCTGAGATTCTGAAAATATAAGCGTCATGTTAACTGCGATATTTTCTCTTGATAACACTTTTGTGGCTTTTAGCCCATCTTCGGTTATAGGTATCTTAACAACTATATTTTCTGCAATCTTGGCTATTTTTAAGCCTTCTGATATCATATCCTTGAAATTGGTAGATACCACTTCTGCGCTTACTGGACCGTTTACAATGCTGCAAATCTTCTTTAGGTGATCAATAGGGGCTGACGGATTGGCTTTTGCAAGCAATGATGGGTTGGTGGTTACGCCTGAAACAACACCAAGCTCTACTCCTTCTTCTATTTCTTCTATTTTTGCTGTATCTAAATATAATTCCAAATTTACACACTCCTTAAAATTTTTTAACTATTATAAATTAATTATTTTCAAAAATCCACACGCAGTAAAAAGCACACCTTAAATTTTTTGGTTTATTTTTATATTAATTTTTGCTGGTATAAGAATCTAAAATTTAGCGCTTTGTCTGATGATATAATTTAAATAAGCAAGACATAATCTTTATGGAGGTTCTTATGCAATTTTTATTTGGTCCTGTGCCCTCAAGAAGGCTTGGCTTGAGCCTTGGGATAAATATAATTCCACACAAGGTATGTAATTTCAACTGTGTTTACTGTGAAGTCGGTAAGACAACAAGCCTTATAAACGATAGGAGATCTTTTTACAATCCAGAGGATATTGAAAAAGATTTTAAAGAAAATTATGAAAAAATGGGAAAATTTGATTTTATTACATTTTCTGGCAGTGGAGAGCCCACTCTAAACAAAGATATTGGCAGGTTTATTAGGTATGTGAAGAGCTTTAATCTGGCCAAGATTGCTGTGCTCACGAATGGCAGCCTTTTAAATTTAGCTGATGTGCAAGAAGATTTGATGGATGCTGATGTAATAATACCAAGTTTGGATGCAGCAAATCAGGAAGCCTTTAAAAAAATCAATAGGGCGCACGGCAGTTTGAAGATTGATGACATTATAAATGGGATAAAAGAATTTAGGGACAAGTTTAATGGCGAGGTATGGCTGGAGGTTTTGTTTGTAAAAGATTTTAACGATAGTCAGAAAGATATTGAAGATCTGAAGAGGGCGGTAAAGTTTATAAATCCTCACAAGTTTCAAATTGGGACGATTGATAGACCACCTGCGGAAGAAGAGATAAAAAGACTGACAAACTATGAGCTTATGCATATCTATTCTGAGCTCAAAGATCTAAATGCGGAATTGATTAAACCCTTTGCAGACAAAAATATGGATTTTCATGAGTTTCTCGAGCTCTCTATTGCAAAGATGGTGAGCATTAGACCATGTTCGAAAGAGGAGCTTATGGACGTGTTCGGCGCAAATGATGAAGATATATCAAGAATATTAAATAAGCTGTTTAAGGAGGGCAAAATTAGCCAAAAGGTTTATGAGGGAAAGAATTTTATTGTCACAAAATAGCTTTTAACTTTTTATCAAAATTGAAAAATTTAAATATCTGGAGGTTGGTATGTCAGATTTAAAAGACTCTTTATTTAGGAAGAAAAAGAACGCATGGCTGAATGCAGATAAGGGAATTATTTTCGATTTTGCTCAAGAATATAAAAAATTTCTACATATATGTAAAACTGAGAGAGAAACTGTAAAATTCGTAAGTGAGTACTTTCTTAAGCACAAAAGAGACAGAGAGTTTATTCTTGTAAACAGAAATAAAAGTGTGGCCTTGGTAAGGCTTTCAGAGGGTTTTGGTATGAGGATGGTTACAAGTCACATTGACACGCCAAGAATCGATCTAAAACAGAATCCACTTTTTGAGGATAGCGGTTTTGGCTTATTTCATACTCATTATTATGGTGGGATTAAAAAATATCAGTGGTTAAATATTCCGATTTCTTTGCACGGATTTTTAATAAAACCTGGTGGAGATATCGTAGAGATAAACATTGGCGAAGATGATGGCGATCCAGTTTTCGTAATACCAGACCTTTTGCCTCATCTTTCAAAAAAGGCTGTAGATGAGAAGCTGGTAAAAGAGGCATTCGATGCTAACAAGCTTAATCTAATATGTGGCTCTTTGCCTTATTCAGAGGAAGAAAAGGATCAGATTAAATTAAATATTTTAAATTACTTGCATGAAAAATACAAAATCGTTGAAGAGGATTTTATAAGTGCTGAGATTCAGGCGGTGCCTGCCCTTGAACCGCGCGACATAGGATTCGATAGAGGGTTGATAGGAGCCTATGGACAGGATGACAGGATATGCGCCTTTACTTCTTTGAAGGCATTTTTCGATATTGACGCATCTGACAAAACTCAGGTAGTCTTGATGGTGGACAAGGAAGAAATTGGATCCGAGGGAAATACATCTGCACAATCAAGCTTTATATATGAGATAGCTGTAGAAATATTGAAAAGAAAGGGAATGGATCCTACATTTATAAATATTTTAAACTTTTTCAAAAACTCGCAGTGCCTATCAGCTGACGTTAGCGCAGCGGTCAACCCAATGTATAAAGACGTTCATGAAGCTGATAACGCAGCATTTATAAATAACGGTATAGTTATTACAAAATTTACAGGACATGGTGGAAAATATAGTTCCAATGACGCAAACACTGAGTTTGTTGCCAAAATCAGAGATATTTTTAATAAGGACAAAGTACTTTGGCAGATTGCAGAGCTTGGCAAGGTAGATGAGGGCGGAGGCGGCACTATTGCGAAGTATATTTCAAAGCACAATATTGAAACCCTTGATTGTGGGCCTGCTTTGATCTCTATGCATTCGCCTTTTGAGATATCGTCAAAAGCTGATCTGTATGAAACTTATAAGGCATACAAGTCTTTTATGACTATGAAATAATTTTTAAATTTTAAAACTTGATGCCTGGATAAAGTATTTATCAAATATCTCTTTTACAGATGTTGTTAGGTTTTTGTAATATTCAACTATATCGGTCGTGTCCTTATACTTTATCATTTTTTTTATGATTGATAATTCGCTTTCAGATAAAAGGATGTTGTTTGAATTTCCATTTACGAATTTCAGGGCAAAGATCATCTTGTTGTAAAAGATGAACGCATCTTTTAGTATGCTGTGCTCTTTTGGCGACCATGGTGCGAAATTATCCATATTTTTAAGAATTAGCCAGGGATCTGACAGCCTTAGAGGCTTATAATCTTTTGCCAGAGGCAGTCTATAGACCTGTAATAAGAAATCAATATCCATTAGACTGCCTGGTCCCAGTTTTATATCCATTTTTGGATCTAAGTTTTTATCTGTTCTCTCATTTATTACTCTATTTCTTATTTTCAATAGATCTTCCAACTCTTCTTTAGAAAACGGTTTGTAACAAAATTCTCTTGTTAACATAATCAAAGATTTTGCGAGATTAAAGTTTCCACAAATAAATTTTAATTTTGAATAGGCAATTCTTTCCCAGGGCTCCAAATATTTTTCATAATAAAATTTATAAGCCGATAGGCTTCTTATTACCTCTCCATTGTCTCCTTCTGGTCTGAGTCTGGGATCGAAGTAGAGAGGGAAGCTTGTGTTTTCGTGAGTATTTAGGAAGCTTATAACAGCTTTTTGAGCATTTTTGTGTAAAGTATAGGGATCTGCGTCTGAGTCCTGGTCTGAGTGAACGAACAATATATCCAAATCAGAGGTTATGGTCAATCTGCCAGTTGCGAAATTTCCAAGAGCCAGAAGGGCAATTTTGTCCTTGTAGTTTTCGGGAACATTTTGGGAAAAACAGTGTTCACATAGCTTTTGGCCAAGGTATGAAATCTCTTTTTGAACCCAGGTTTCATTTCTCATATTTGTTAGGTAACTTTGGGAAAAATTTAAAACCTCTCTAAAGATTGAACTGCTAATATTTTTCTTGTTGAATATGATTTCTCTATCTTTTATGCTCTCGAAGTCAGATTCTTTCGTTTCTATCAGATAGTCAAGATACTCTGGCTCATTTATAATTTTGCTCAATAGATATGGGCTAAAATTTGAGAAAGAAAGAATTAGGTTTTTCAGATATTTATTGTCCATAAAAACTTGAAAGAAGGTATCTTTTCCTTTCATATTCGAAAGAAACAGAGAAAGATTTTTTAAGGTGTAGTCTGGGTGATTTGTTTTGCATATTTCTATTAGCAAGTCTTCGAGCTGATAGGACAATGACTCTTGAAATTTTGTGCTGCCTAATTTTAATAACAGTAAATATTTAGAAGATTCTTTTATGTCTGAAAAGGTGTTTAAGCCTTTTGAAATCTCGTCGTTAAAATCTATTAGTAACTTTTCAACGTCTTCCAAACCATCTTCGTCTAATTCGATTATTTGAGAGATGCCTTTGTTTAATTTTTTTCTTTTAATCCAGGAATATTTATTAAAATATTTATCAAATACGCTTCTTATATTTTTTTTATGCTCTTTTATGCTCTCTATAAGGTCTCTTTCAGAATATAAATTCATAAGCTTGCTAATTATATTGTTTTGCTCGCAATCCTTGCTGAGCTCGTGAGAAATTTGATTGTTGTATATCATTAGAAGATGCTCAATCCTTCTTAGAAAGATATAGCCATTATAGAGTTTATAAAATTCGTCTTCTGATATAAAACTAAATTTCAATATTTTTTCTAAAACTTTAATTGTGTTTACTTCTTGTAATTCTGGGTATATATGACCATAAAGAGTCTGAAACAGCTGGCACAAGAATTCAACGTCTCTAATACCTCCTGCTGATCTTTTTAATTCTGAGGAGTCATCTAAGATTTGGCTTTCTATTCTTTCTTTTATTTGTATTATCTGATCTATTCTATTTTCCAATGGGAAATTTGGATATATTATTTTATTTAGAGATTTTAAGATTTCTTTGCCCAGACTAATGTCTCCTGCAACAGGTCTAAACTTTATCAATGATTGCCACTCCCAGGGATCTGCCCATTTTTTCCAATATTCGATTGAGGCATTTTCTTTTGGCAGCAGCGCTCCATCTGGTCCTTCTGGCCTAAGATTCATGTCCACGTGGAAGAAAAAGCCATCCTGGGTAAAATCTGAGAGAACCTTTATATAAAATCTTGCCAATTTATTTAGCAATTTAACCTCTTCGTACTCTATACCCTGAGATGAAACGAAGACAAGATCTACGTCAGAGCAGTAATTTATCTCCCTGCCGCCAAGCTTCCCTCCAGAAAAAACGGTGAAAAGGGACATTTTCTTATCAAGCTTTTCTTCAAGATGACTGTGACATACATTTAAAATCTCTCTCAAAAGTGCCTCATACAGGGCGCTTAGCTGTAGGGTGGAATTCTTTAGGTCTAAGCTCCCCTGAATCTCTCTGGTCGCAATTCTAAGATGTTCTCTTAGCTTTAACCTCTTAAGAGCATTTATCTTGTTTTCAAAACCTTTAAATATTTCAGTAGTTCTTTTAGCCTCAAGGATATAACTTTCTAAGTCCAGATTTAGCTCAAAATTTACCGAGCTAAGCAAGTCCATATAGTTTGGATGCTGCAAAAGTATTTTGGTAAGATAAATGCTAGAAGACAGTATCGTAAAAAGTCTGTATGCGAAAAGGGGTCTTTTTACCAGGTCGCTGCATAGAAAATATGGGGATGGTGAGTGATCGAGTATCCTTAAAAAATTATTTTTGGTAAACTCAATATCGGTAATTTTAAGATTGTGTTTTTCGATAATCGAAGAGAAGAAAGCTTCTGGGTTAATATTGAGGTTGGCTGATTTTAAGTTCATTTAATGGGGTTATGTTTGATATTTTTTCAAAATAAACGTTTACCTTATCAAATCTAAAGTAATATTCTATTTTCTTCTTTAAAAGATTTATGTCAAATGTGTCGTATATAAAAATTCTTTTTGGCTTATCTGTGATGCTGCTTGTCGGTAAGAGACTGAGAGCCTCAAAAGAAATCTTTGTACAGGGGTCTAAAATTGTTATTTTGCTTGAAAATATCTTAGATGCCACATTGTTAATCTCATCTTTTATTATAGGATAGTGTGTACAGCCCAATAATATGCCTACTGGTTCGTGCAGGTTTATATTTATTTGAAGATACTTTTTTATAAGATCTTTTATTTCTAAGGACGGATCTTTTAATTCTATAGCGTCGACAAGCTGTGGACAGGCTACTGGATATATGTCGTAGTCAGATGCAGCAAGCGCTCTCTCAAAGGTCTGGCTCTCTATTGTGGCCTTTGTGGCAAGGAGTATAAGGTTTTTGTGATGAAAGGTTTCTTTTATGAAGCTTACCGTAGGCTCTATGGTGCCTATTATAGGGGTGCTGGTGTCTTGTTTTAATTTATTTAAAACTGTGGATGATGACGTGTTACAAGCGCTGATAATTAAATCGCAGCCCTTACTCTCCAGAAAGGAAATAATATTTTTTACTATATATTCGAGCTGTTCTGTATCTTTGTTCCCATAAGGTACATTTATGGTGTCAGCGACATAGAATATGTCGTCTATTAGCGGCGAATTGCTATTTATAATAGAGTTTAAGATGTTTACTCCACCCAACCCCGAGTCAAAAATACCTATTTTCAAGATAAAACCTCCACATAATTTTAAAGCAATGTAAATACTATTTTATCATTTTTTATGAAGATAGTAGTGTTTTTTATATAACTTTAAATGGGGTTATTTAAATTTAAAAGCTTTTATTTGAATAAATTTTCCAAAAATGTTCTCTGTTTCCCTTTTGTTTTTTGCTTTCATACATTGCTATATCAATAAATCTCAAGATATCATCGGGAGTAGCAGAATCATCCTTTTGATATAGATATACCCCAATACTGGCACCAACCTTGGCAGTAATATTTTCTGTCATCTTAATAGGCGAGCTAATAGCTTCATCAATTTTTGTAAAAATCCTTTCTAAATGCTTTGGATTTTTAATAGATTCTAATAGAATTACAAACTCATCACCACCCAGTCTGGCGACAAAATCAACCCTTCTTAGTCTGTTTGTTAAACGCTGAGCTATAGTTTTTAAAACTATATCGCCTATATTGTGACCATAAGTATCGTTTATGGGCTTAAAATCGTCCAGATCTATCATGCAAACTGCCAGGATATGATCATGCCTTTTGACACGTTCTATTGCCTTTGCAAGTTCTAAACTTAAATAACGTCTATTTGGTAGTTTTGTAAGATTATCGTGAAGTGCCTGGAAATAAAGTTTTTCTTTTAGTAAATATAGGTTTGTAGTATCTATTGCACTCCAGATAATTGCCCTTTCATTATTTGGAAGTTCGATCAAGGAACTTGTAGCCTCGATCCAAATAGTTGAACCATCTTTCCTTTTAAAATTTTGTTCTATAGTTATTTCTTCGTTCGGTTTTCTAAAGAGTTTCTTGATAAGTTTCCTACACTTTTCAATTGATTTGTCATCTTTATGGATAAGGTTTATGTTTTTGTTTATAAGTTCTTCTTTGGTATATAGAAGCATTTTGCAAATAGTTGGATTAGCATCAATTATAGTAAAGTTTTTATCTATAATTAACATACCTGCCGCATTTTTTTCAAATAGAATTTTATAATAGGCAAGTGAGTGCTTTAAGCTTTCTTGGGCCTCTTTTAATTGTTTTTCTGCTATCTTTTGTTCTGTTACATCCCTTGCTGCTCCAAGTATTGCAGTTATTTCTCCTTTTTCGTTTTTTCTTGGAACTTTTATAACATCAAGGTGTAGATACTTTCCTGCTACGTTTCCGTATTCTTCGAATCTACCTCGCTTTTTAGTAGCAAGTACTACTGAATCAGAGTCCATACACAATTCTCCAAAGGTATGAAAGTTTGGATCATCTGGTTTTTGGGCTCTTATTCTTTGGGCAAAATACAGGTCAGTTTTGCCTACAGGCTCGTTTGTATTTTTTGCATGTAAGAGTTTATTACATATTGCTTTATTTGCGAGTAGATATCTTTTTTGAGAATCTTTTAGCCATACCATATCTGGCACAAGATCTATGACTTCTCTTAAAAAATTTTTTTCTTCTTTTAGCCCTTTCTCTTTTTCTTTGGAGTGAGTTAAGTTTATTAGATAAATCAAGTACATATTGTTTTTGTCTAATGATATCCAGTTCAATTGCCAGTATTCATCCTTAAAATATAATTCTTTAAGCAAATATTTTTTTGAATTAAGTTCTATATTGGATAGGCAAAAGTAGCATTGCATGGTTGGTAAAACTTTCCCTTCTTCAAAAAACTCCCTTTGAACTTTAGGAAGGAAGTTAGCATTCCATAATTCATACCAGCAATGTCCGCCTATTTTTGAACCAAATAAATCAAAAGCGCTCTTATTTTGCAAAATAATTTTATGATTTTTATCTATAAGTAAAATGGGTATGTCTAAGTTATCAATTATATTTTTAAGAGTATCAAATTTATTTTCTAAAGGTATATTATTATTTTCTTGCATTTTCTCCTTACTAATATAAAAAAAATGAAATAAAAGCTTCAAAATCTTACATATAATCTTATTAAACAAATTGGACTTAGATTAAATATTTTTTTTATTTTTGTCAAGCACATTGTGTTAGCGTGTGTTAACGGACACTGATTTTGTCAACAAATAAACTTATTAGCTCCTTGATTTGATTGGAATAAAATGATATTATCCTTATTACTTTAATGAAAGTTAAACTAATTTTATTCTTAAATTTTTTTGGGTGGGTTTTGGTGAACTTATATATTAAAATAAAAGGATTTGTAATAACTAAGGTGGTATTATGACTAAAGAAGAGAAATTTTACAGGGCTTTACAGGATGTTTTTATCGGTGCCAGGATTGAAGGCACTGGCGGTTTTGTTAATTTGATGAGCATAAAATCAAATTACTACAGAAAAATCGAACAATTACTGAAAGAAGATATAGAAAAAGCATTAGAAAGATATTCCTCATTCAAGAATGAACTTTTTGATAAGCTCTACTCCTTTTTCAGCCGCTATTTTACAGAAAGTGGCTCAATCTATTTCAACTCAACGCCATTTCATAACAACATCTACGAAAAGGTTTACACTGATAACAAAGATGTCATCCTCTTTTGGAAAACGCAGATGCTCTACTATGTAAAGACCGACCGTATTTTCAGAAGTTTAGAGATAGAATCCGATGGTTTTAAATTTTATTTTGATGTTTCAAGTTTAGAGCATAAAAAAGCCAATGAAAAACGCTCGTTGATTTTTGAATTAGATAAAGTTAAAGAAGACAGAACAATTGTCTTTGACGTTCAATACTCCGAGAGGGGCACAAAAACAAAACAAGACGAGATATTAAAAGCCATAAAGAGAAAAGGCTTGAGCATTACGGAAGAACAATTGGAACGCGCTTTTAGAGTTTTTGAAAAACAAAGCGAGGTTGATTTCTTCATTAACAAAAATGCCAAAGCATTTTTACAAGAGCAATTTAAGCTTTGGAGTTATCAGTATTTCTGGGAGGGGGCGAAAGAGTGGGGCGCGGACAGGGTCAATCAACTGCAAATCCTCAAAGACATTGCTTTCAAAATAATTGATTTTATCTCCCAGTTTGAAGACGAGTTAGTAAAAATCTGGAATAAGCCAAAGTTTGTTAAAAATTCAAATTATGTAATTACGCTGGACAAAATAACTCCCGCTATCATTGAAAAGATTATCAAACATAAGAATTTTGGCGAACAGGTGAAAGAGTGGGAAGAGCTGGGGATAATTCAAAATGCAAAAATCAAAAGTCAAAATGACAATTCAAAATTCAAAATTGATTTATTTGAAGATACTTTAGAAGGCAAGCAGATTAAAAAAGAATACGAGCATTTACCCATTGATACAAAGTATTTCAAGGATTTAGAACTTGAGATTTTAGACCAGTTTGATGATTTAGACAAATCTCTGGACGGCTGGCTAATAAAAAGCGAGAACTATCAGGCATTAAATACCATTCTGCCGAAATTTAAAGAAAAAGTGCAGACGATTTATATTGATCCACCGTTTAATTTGGATTCTTCCGATCAGTTTTTATATCGCACAAATTACAAAGATGCCAACTGGGCAACATTACTTGAAAACCGATTACGCCTTGCCAAAAAATGGCTGAATGAAAAAGGAAGCATTTTTGTAAGATGCGATTACAATGGAAACTGGATTGTAAGACCGATAATGGATAACATATTCGATAATAATTATAAAAACGAAATCATTTTGAGTAAATCGGCCAAGTTAACCGAAAAAATAAACAAGTATCATAGTGCGCACGATTCTTTATTCTTCTATACAAAATCAGATATTTATGATTTTGAACCAGCAACAAGGAAAAGAGAAGAACCAAAATGGAGAGGCATGCATTTACCCGGTATTCGATGGTCGACTATCCCGAATGAATATGTAAAATTGTTTTCAAAAGAAAATGTAAAAGAGAAGAATGGAAAGTTTGTTACGAGAGCAAGAATAATTTTAGGCAAAGAATTATTGCCACCAGAGGGTAGACATTGGGCATTAAGTCAAGAATCAATATTTGAGTTAGAAAAAGAAGGAAAAATTAAGTTGAATGAGAAAGGAGAACCACAAACCGAAGAAGCAGAAACTCAAAAATTAACTGATAATTGGACCGATTGGGTTGGTTACTCTTCAATATGGGGGTTTACTACTGAAAATAACGAAAAAGTTATTGAAAGAGTAATTAGGACTTCTTCCCTTAGAGAAGCTGATTTAATCCTTGACTTCTTCCTTGGCTCTGGCACAACCACCGCAGTGGCGCATAAACTTAAAAGAAAGTGGATTGGCGTGGAGATGGGAGAGCATTTTTACAGCGTGATTTTGCCAAGGATGAAAAAGGTTTTGGCTTATGATAAATCAGGAATTTCAAAAGAAGTAAAAGAATATCAAGGTGGTGGATTTTTCAAATACTACGAACTTGAGCAATACGAGGAAGCCCTGGCAAACTGCAAATACGAAGATGGTGACTTGTTTATAAGACCAAGTGCATCGCCTTATCAGGAATATGTTTTTATGAAAGACGAAAAAATGCTCAAAGCTTTGGAGATTGATTATGATAACAACAAAGTCAAAGTGGATCTATCAAAACTCTATCCGAATCCCTCGGCTCCGCTCGGGACAAGCATAGACATTGCTGAAACTTTATCAAATCGTACCGGAAAATGGATTAAGAAAATCAGCGATGGAAAGGTAGAATTTGAAGACGGAACAAAAATCAATACCAAAAATTTGGATTATAAACTCATTAAGCCATTAATTTGGTGGGAGTGATGGAAGAATCCCAAACTATTGAATTCAAGTCATCTTGGCGGGATGAGTATTTGAAGTGTATTTGTGCTTTTGCAAATACTGAATGTAACGACAAAGAAAAAAGCGAAAGGTAGTCAAATGAGGAAAGAATGCAATGAGTAAGTTACATCTCCAAAACATCGTAGATGATATTTCTTTTGAAAACTTGCCGGTAAAGTGGCAAGGATTTGATTTTGTGCGGTTTTCAAAAGATAAAGCGCTCTTTGATTTTCAGCAAAATGCGTTAAAAAACGCCCTAAAAGCCTTGCATTTATTTTTTAAGGACAGGAATGCTGATAAAAAGGAGTTGTTTGATCATTACAAGCTTAATGGTTTGGAAGAAGATTTTGATTACGACTTAAAGAAAAAGCAGGATAGTAAAACTGCAAAATATCTTTTGGAATATCCTGAAGATTATCCGATAATTAAGAATAAGATATCATATGCCTACTTTATCAACAGAATGAGTTTCTGGATGGCGACAGGTTCGGGCAAAACGCTGATTATAGTGAAATTGATTGAACTTTTGGGCAAACTGATTGCCGAAAAAGAATTGCCGACGCGGGATATTCTCTTTTTAACGCACCGTGATGACCTTTTGGACCAATTTAAAAATCATGTTGATGAGTTTAACAATTTTAACTTTGAAACGAAGATAAATCTTAAAAGTTTGCGAGATTATGAGAGTGTAAAACGCGAAAACGCTTTACCGTTTGGGAAAAACGAGATTACTGTTTTCTATTATCGTTCTGATTTGATCTCTGACGAACATAAGGAAAAAATTGTCAATTTCAAAAATTATGACAATAGCGGTAAATGGTATATTCTTCTGGACGAAGCTCATAAAGGAGACAAAGAAGATAGCAAACGGCAGATCTTATATTCTATCCTCTCAAGGAACGGATTTTTATTTAATTTTTCAGCTACATTTACCGATCCAAGGGACTTTGCGACCTGTGCGTTTAATTTTAATCTTTCAAGGTTCGTTGAAGAAGGGTATGGTAAGCATATTTATGTGTCTCAATCAAATATTAGTGCATTTAAAAGTAAAGATGATTTTTCCCTAATTGAGAAGCAAAAAATCGTTTTAAAAACTCTTTTGCTATTAACTTATATCGATAAGTATTTTGAAGAAATAAGGAAAGTTGATAACTCATTGTATCATTGCCCGCTACTTTTGACGCTGGTTAATTCTGTGAATGTGGAAGAAGCTGATCTAGAATTATTTTTCAGGGAACTGGAAAGAGTTGCGAGAAACGAAATTAGAGCCGATTTACTTAAAATAGCAAAAGAGGAACTTGTCCAAGAATTTCGCGACAACACTAAATTTGTATTTGAGGAGTTGGAGTGCACTATCAACGCTGACTTGGCTTCAAAATTGGATTACGAGGATATTTTGAAATATGCTTTGAACGCTAAAACTCCGGGTAGTATTGAAGTTTTGAAAATTCCAGGCAACAGAAATGAATTGATTTTTAAACTTAGGACAGCCGAAAAGCCGTTTGCGTTAATTAAAATCGGCGATATCTCCGGCTGGCTAAAGGACAAACTTGAAGGATATGAAATAAACGAAAGTTTTGAGAACGAAAGTTATTTCAGGCGAATCAATAGCGATGATTCCGATATAAACATTTTAATGGGCTCCCGCTCTTTTTACGAGGGCTGGGATTCTAATAGACCCAATCTACTTCTATTTGTTAACATCGGAGTTGGAAGCGATGCTAAAAAATTCGTTTTGCAATCAGTGGGCAGGGGCGTAAGAATAGAACCGCAGAAAAACAAAAGAAAAAGACTCCAAAATTTGTACAATGCAAATGAAGTAGACAAGCAATTATTTGAGAAAGCCAAAAATCTGATTTTGCCGATTGAAAGCTTGTTTGTTTTCGGGACTAACGCGGAAAACTTGAAGGAAATAATTGCAACCCTAAAAGCGGAAAAACAGGACAAGAGTTTGGGCGAAGCGTTTATTTTAAATCCCGAAGCGCAAAAACATCTTCTTTTGGTGCCGGTTTACAAAAACTCTGAAAGGATTTTTGCCGAAGAAAAAGACCCGCAAAAATATCCTATCAGCCGCGAAGATTTTGATATAACCTCGAAGTTTTATGGATTTTTAGGTGATAAAATCGCTTTAGCCAAATATGATTGTGAAGCGAAGATCTTAAAGAAAACAGAAGAAAGTTTTGCAAAAAAGAATCGATACTATGACTTTAACGAAAGCAACTCTCTCTTTGAGCCAGAGTTAATTCTGGGTCGAATTTTTGATTATTTCAGTGTTAAAAGCAAAGAGTTTGATAAATTTAAGGAATTAAAAAATGAAATTGTACATTTCAAGCATGTTAGATTTAGCGATGGCGAAAAATATCAAAAAATACTGGAAGCAATTGGGAAGGTGAAGAATTATCCTCAGAAGGTGGCTAAAGAAAAGGGAATTGATGAAGAGTTTGAAAGAACAAAGGATAAAGAAAAGTATAAAAAGGCAATAAAACAATTAGAATTGGATTTTCAGCCAGAAATTAAGTGTGACAGATTAAAGATCAAGTATTTGGCTAACCATTACTACCTTCCGATGATAGTTTCAGAAACCGAAAAAATTGATTATCTCAACCATATTATCAATGTTGATAGCGAGGTAAGATTTATTGAGCAACTGGAAGAATATCTTGCCAAACCAAACAATATATTTGTTCAATTTGACTGGTGGATGTTTTCAAAACTTGATCAAACGCTGGATGATGTAACAATTCCTTATTACAATCCAAAAGAAAATAAAATGGCAAACTTTAAGCCGGACTTTATTTTTTGGATGCAAAAAGATAAGCGATACCTGATTTTGTTTGTTGATCCCAAAGGGACAAATTTTGCTGATTACCAACACAAAGTAGATGGGTACAGAAAGATTTTTGAAAACAAAGTTTTTTTATATAACGAATTTAATATTTCTACTAAACTACTTCTTTATACTAATGATATTGCTAAAGTGGGAGAAAATTATAAAAGATATTGGTTTGATAATTTTGACGATTTTGAAGACAAAATTAAGTTAATTTTATGATTAATATTGTTATGGCTTTGCAAATGAGAAAAATAACTATCAGAGAGAAAATTCTCACTAATTTGGTGGAGGCGGTGGGAATCGAACCCACGTCCACAAAGTAATGCAAAAACCGTCTACGAGTGTAGTCCAAAGTTTTAAATTTCATCCTCTTGACCCGCCTTGGACACGGTTCTTGAAGACTAAGACCTGTTTATTAGAAGAAAAGTCCAGGTCAAGCTTCTCTTCTTCCCCTCTAAACTAAAATTGTGTGTCGAAGGGGAGCACACAAAGTGTTACATCTACTCCGAAGAGTAGACTAAGCTGCTAAAGCTAAACTGTTATTATTGGCAGTTAATTTTTTGGCGTTTTTTTACGAGGCCAACGCCACCTCGACTCGCAAGCTTTTACATAAAACTCTATGTCGAAACCTTTCGCCCCCGTTCATTTACGATAATATTATAGATCAAATATGCAAAAAAGTATATGCTATAAATTGCTTTATCGAGGAATTAATGTAATTATTTGAAAATTTGTCACTGTTTTACTGTTGAAATTATCTCATTGCAATGTTGGCACATTTTTATAACGCTTTTGAAAGTAAGATGCTATTTGGCAGTCTGATTATGATATTATTATATTTAGTGCTCTTTTATTTTCAGTTTTCGAAAGGAGAAATTAATATAAAATGTATGTAGAAAACAATATTAATATGTTTGAAGAGTTTAAAAAATGGGCAGTGGTTGGCGCAAGTCCTAAAAAAGAAAAGTATGGGTATAAAGTTTTTAAAACTCTTGTCGGAAGAGGGTTTACTGTGTATCCTGTGCACGTGGCAGCAAAGGAGATTGACGGTTTTAAGGTGTATCCGAATATAAACTCTTTACCAGAGATACCAGAGGCAGTGGTATTGATAATTCCTCCAGAAAAAACACTGTCGGTGCTAAATGATATGGTTAAACTAAATATTCACAACGTATGGTTTCAGCCTGGCTCAGAGTCTGAAGAGGCTGTTGAGTTTTGCAAAAAAAATGACATAAATTTTGTATCAAAGGCCTGTCTAATGATGGACGTTTCACCGGAAAGCTTCAGGTTTGAAATCTAAGATTATAGATTGCCTGATCTTTTTCATAGAGAGGATCCCAGATAGCTGGGATAGCGCTTTTTCATCTATTTGTGGTAATATTTTGTTTTTTTTGCTGCCGAGGACAAGGGAGTTGATTCTCAAAAATCTCTCTATAGTTTTTCCTGATTGGTCAGATGAAAAAAAACACGAGGTAGCAGTAAAAAATTTATCGCATTATATTCTAAACCTCATTGAGTTAGTAAAAGCGCGAAATAAGGATATTAAAGAAATAATGAAAAATGTAGAAGTAGTTGGATTGGAAAACTTTTCACAGGTACGTAAAGAGAAAAAGTCTTTTATTGTCGCCTCTGCCCATTTGGGCAATTGGGAGCTTTTAGCTACAATGTCTATAGGTGTCGGAATTCCTATAGCAGTTATTGTAAAAGAACAGGTTAGAGATATCATTGACAAATTATTTTCTTTTCTTAGACTGACCAAAGGAATAGTGCTGGTAGAAAAAGAAAATTCTCTGAGAGAGGGATTAAAAATAATTAAAACGGATAAGTTATTTGCTCTCTTGTCAGATCAAGATGCTGGGAAAAATGGAGTTTTCGTGGATTTTTTTGGGATAAAATCTTCTACATATCCTGGAGCTGCGTTCTTTGCATATAAAGGAAATGTAAATCTTTACACTGCCTTTACTTTTAGAAAAGAAAGAAATAAACACTGCCTAATCATCGAGCCAGAAATAAAAATTGATAGATCTTTGCCTAGGGATGAGTGGATTTTACTTGCTATGACTGAGGTGGCCAAGAGAACTGAAAGGATGATAAGGCTTTATCCTGAGCAATGGCTTTGGTGTCAGAAGAGATTTAAGACTTTACCTACTAAGGAGGTAAACAAAGAACTTTATGGCTAATAGACCTGGAAAAAAGAACCCCTGGTTAATCTTGCCCGGTGAGGGTGTAGGAGATATAAGGCTGGGTATGAATCCTGATGAAGTTAATAAAATTTTGGATACAGAGCCAACAAGCAGCAAGGATTTTGAACTTGACCGTAGGTTTTTTAAAATTGAAGGATTTGAGCACGCAAATTTGGAGATGTATTACGAAAGTATTGCTGATAATTGGGTTTTAAATATGGTAAACGTATATGTTTTTCCAGTTATGTTCTTGAGCAAATTTTATGTGACAAAAGAGGGTATTTGTTTAGGGGACCATATTGAGAGGGCTTTAAATGTTTTTGGTACACCAAATATATCTGATAGTCATCCAGACAGTTCCCCAATTGCAGAGGTCTATGCAAGGTATGATAAACAGGGCATTGCATTTTCTACTGATGATGCGCTAATAGTTCACGTTGGAATTTATAAATCCTCTGAACTAACTTAAAAATATCGACAAATAAAGCTTGTTTTTAATCAAATTTTAATATTTGTTGGTATAATTAAGTAAAGTTTGGTATTGGTGGGTATTGTATATTAAGTATAAAATATTTTTCTTGATTATTTTAATTTTTACAGTTTCTTCTTTTTCTTCAATTAGTTATTCGGAAGGAAGGGAAGGCTCTAAGGCTCTTGTTTTAATATTGACTGATTTTTATGGTCCAAAAGATAATTTTCTAAAAGAAGTTAAAAGTGCAGTTAAAGAAGATAGCTTTTTTAGTAATTTTGGGGAAGTTAAATTCGTAGATCCAAGGGAGGCAAAGATGCATGTGGCTGTAAATAAGGATCTAAAGGTGGATGAGTTTAGCAAAAAAGCTCTCCTTGATAGGTCACATGGTCCTTTAGATGAAAGTGTCGCAAAGGATATAATGGATAAATACAATTCTGACAAGCTTTATGTGTTTTCTTTTTTTGATACAAACCCTGTAAGCCCTATGGGCTGGAGACCAGTGGATCCTTTGAGATATGTTTATCTAATGACAGATAGATTGAAAAGACTGACACAAGGATGGGTAGAAGTCGATGCATGGTTTGAAGTCTACAACAAAGACGGAAAGTTAATCTATCCCTCAGATGAAAGGCAGCTTCCATCAAAACAAGATTTACAGGGAACAATATTGTCATTTAACGATCTATATGACGGAGAGACTGGTCAGAGAGTTTGGCCGAAATGGCCTGATGCAAAAGCTTTTAAGATATACTTTAATGTCGATCAGGGTTCGGAAATAAATACCCTTATAAAAGAGTTTACCCTTCAATGAGATATCTTAATATAATTCTTTTCTTGTTATGTTTCTTGTTATCCAGTCTCGGCGTTTCTAATGCGCAAGATCTGTCAACTGTTCAAAATGTATTTTTTAAATCTTCCCCTGATGCGGTAGCGGTCTTTGTCCAGATTCAGGGCGAGCCTAAATTTAGCTATTTTAGGCTGGAAGATGGAAGAATAGTATTAAACATAGAGCAGTCTAAAATTCTTAAAAAGGGTGCTATTATGCCCTCATCAAATACAGTAACCAACATTCATTTTGCCCAAAATACTCCTGATATGGTGAGAGTGGTTGTCGGGAGCGATGTTAAGGCAAGTTTTAATGTTTCAAAGATTGATGGCGGCATACTTATAAGCGTGGGAAGCACCACTCCTTTAATAAACCTGGCAAACGGAATAACCAATGAGGTTCCAAAAGTGGTTCCTTACAATTATATTCCTGAGAAAAATCAACTTGCAAGCAATCAAAATTCTCAAGGAAACTCTAATCTAGTGCCAAACAATTCTAATCCTGAAACATCTCAGCTTAAGAGTACCCAAAGTAATCAAGTAAATTCAAATCTTTATCCGCCGTTAAAAAACGCCAAGCTTATTGTGATCGATCCTGGGCATGGCGGCTCGGATCCTGGATGTGTGGCGAATGGAGTTCAGGAAAAGATCGCTACATTGGGAGTCGCTCTTCATTTGAAGCCCATATTGGAAAAGATGGGGTTCAAGGTCATAATGACCAGAGATACTGATAGAGATGTGTGGGGTAGACCAAACATGCCAGGTTATGATGCTGATGAGTCTGAGCTTCAGGCAAGAGTAAATATAGCAAACGAGAATGGGGCAGCTCTTTTTTTGAGCATTCACTTCAACGCTTGTGCTGACCCATCTGTTCATGGTACACAAGTTTATTACTATAGTCCACAGAGCTATAGATACGCAAGTATAATGACTAATGACATCGCAAAGGTGAACCCAGTTTACACAGATAGGCCAATTAGAAGGCCGTTTTGGGTTATAAAATATACAACAATGCCCGCGATATTGATTGAAACTGATTTCATTACCAACCCATCGGTAGCTTCTCAAGTATATAATTCAGAGTACCAAGAGAAAATGGCCCAGGCGATTGCCCAGGGAATTTATGATTCTTATAAGGAGATTTATCAATGAGAAATATACTTATCTTAGTTTTTATAGTTGGTTTATTCTTTTTAGCTGGTTGCAATGAAAATCAAAATAATAATACGCAGCAGAATACAAATAGTTCCACAAACGCTTCACAACAATCTACGGCTACTGTCAATCACAGTCAAAGATATGAGGCAATGATATATTGGGAGCAACAAGGAAAGATTGTCCCTGTCAGAAAACAGGTTGGAACGATTTCTGAGCTGGTGAATTCACTGTTTAGAGGTCCTTCAGAGGAAGAAAGCAAGAGCGGATATTTTACCGAATTGCCAAAGGTAAGTCCCAACAAAGTTATCTTGGAAGACGATAAGGTTTTGCTCGATTTGCCAGCTACTTTTTATGAGGCAAGAGGCTCATTTAGGGTTAGCAACATACTGAAGCAAATCGTATATACCTGCGAGAGCTTTCCTGGGGTAAAAAAGGTTGTGTTTTTAAAGGATGGCAATCCAATTTCAGTATTCCCAGGAGAGGGATTTGTGTTGGCACCTTATGTGGATAAAAATTCTATTAAGGGTCAAAATGGTTGATAGTCTGAATTAATTTTTGAGATTATATACATATTTCTTCCATTTGCTTTTGATTTATACATATTGTTATCCGCGGTTTTAAATAAGATATTTTCCAGCTTGTTTGTTTCTTTGTTGTATTCACCAGAAAAATAAGCTATACCTATGCTAATGCCTATCTTTGCCTTTGCATCGTTTATGACAAAAGGTTCGCATATTTTCTCTATTATTCTTGACGCAATCAATTCAAGGTCATTTTCAGAATTAAATGATTCTACTATCAAAGTAAATTCATCTCCGCCAAGCCTTACCAAAACATCCTGTGTTCTTGTGAGAGATTTAATTCTTTTAGCGACAATTTTTAGCAATTCATCCCCTGCATCGTGACCAAATGTATCGTTTATAGCCTTAAATTTGTCCAGATCCATCTCAAAAATAGCAATATTTAGGACTTTTTTGTTTTTGTTTAATATCTTTGTAATACATTCTTTTAAGAAAGATCTGTTATATAGACCAGTTAACTGGTCGTGATACGCAAGATATTTTATGCTCTTTTTTATTCTTTCCTGTTCAATTTCAAGGTTTGTAATTTCTAACTTATTTGAAATATTTTTTGAGATTTCTTCTAAGAGCAATATTGTTTCTCTATCAAAGATTTTCTTATTGCTCCATAAAGTGAGAGTACATATGTAGCTATTATTAATTTTTAGAGGTATAAATATAGCTGAACATATTTTGGTAGATTTATCATAACTTCTAAGAATATTAAAATTTTTATCATTTTTTATTTTTTCTATCAAATAGAACTCTTTATTTTTAATACTTTTATAAAAGTGAATAATTTCTTGATTGCTGCTATCTAAAATTGAAAAAGTTGAAAAACTGATCTTTAAAGTCTTCATCTTTAGTTTGAATGGACTTAACCTTTATCTTGTTTCTCTCCTGAAATAAGAAGGCACAAACCTCAATTTCTTCAATTTTAGTTAATATGTTGCAGATTTTTTGCGTTATGTCATATAAATAAGTCCTTTCAATCAATATTGAGTTAATCTCTCTAATAGACTCGCTAAAACTAAGCCTTATCTGCTGCCTGGCAAGAAAATTTGAAAGATTGTAAGAAAAAGCAATAAAAGTTAAAGTAAATAAAATAAATCCTAATAATATAAATAAGATAAATGGTATGGTCAGTTTTATAAACCTGCCTATCAAACTTTTCGTATAAGATGTTACTATTATGGTCTTTCCTCTTTCATACATTGGGAAAATTGAAGAAATAGTATTTTTTCCAAAAAACAGGTTGTCTGTGTAGGGATTTTTCAAATTGGTTTCTGGAATGTATGGACTTTTAACTGTTGAGCTCAATATATTTCTGTCTGGATCAATAAAAGAAATTTCATAGTTTTTGAAGTTTGCCTGAAGACTTCTTTTTAAAAATTCTACTATTGATAGACGTCCTATTATCAACTTTCCACTATTTGATAATTTTGTAGTCGTGGAAAATTCCTCCTCATCTTTTAAGAAGACGTCTCCGTAGCAAGGATATGTGCTGTTCAGATGGCAGACAGAGGAAGATTTTATGAGATCTGAATTTAATTCAGGAGAGGTAGATATTGTGTTGCCATTTTTATCGATAAACAGTATATATTTTATTTCTTTGGTCATTCTAAGAGTTTTGTCCATATATGACATTATCTCTGAATTTGTTTTTGATTCATTGATATTTTCAGAAAGCTCGCATAGTGCAAGGTTCGTATAGTTTAGATAATTGTGTATTAAAGAGTATGATTGATAAGTTAGGCGTCTTATTTCCGACTTTTCATATGACATAAAATTGCTGAAAGCAGTTTTTGTTAAAGAGGATATTATTGTTATTGATATTATCACCAATATTAGATATGTAATGACAAAATATTTTAAAATATTTGATCTATTTTGTCTTCTTTCAGTCCCCTTAATTTTATTGAAAGAAAAATTTAAGAATTCCATAATACTCATTTTAAATAATTCTCATCATAATTGTCAAATTCTAATAATTTTCTCATTAAACCTATGAATTGGTAGGATTTCAGTAGTTTCAATTTAAGATTTTTAAAATTTAAGAAAATAAAGAAATACTTTAGTTATAGATTTTAAATTTTTGGTGTTAAAATTTAACCTATGAGTAATCTATTTGCTAATTTTTTGTTTTTTATTTTAATAATTATATGGTCATACACGGCAATTGTTACCAAGGTGGCTTTGCAGTATATCGACCCATTTGAGCTTTCTTTGTTAAGAACTCTTATCGGTACTTTGTTTTTATTTTTGATCGCAGTTGCACTAAAAAAACTTACAATTCCAAAAAATCTATGGTTAGTTATGGTTTTAGGTTTTTTGCAAAACTCTTTATTGATGATCTTTTACAATATAGCTCTTGTACGGGGTGGAGCTGGCAAAGTGGTTTTGTTAATCTATTCTATGCCATTCTGGACCATCTTTTTTTCTGTAATGTTTTTCAAAGAAAAACTATCTTTGCTGCAGAAGATTTCTTTTGTCTTAGCTCTTTCTGGACTGATTTTTATTCTAAGACCATGGTCTTCTAATTCTGATCTTTTAAGCTATATTGTGGCAATATTGGGTGGTCTCTCGTGGGCTGCTGCAAATATCGTTGCAATTTTCATTTGGAGAAGGGGAGAGAAAATCGACGGCATAACTCTTTCGTTCTGGCAAATGCTGTTTGGCTTCCTGGGGGTTTTCGTTTTTATGTTTTTTGTAAAGGTATCAAGGCCAATGGACGTTAACCCAACCCTCATCTTTGCTTTGTTTTTTATAGGCGTTTTGGCAACCGGGTTTGCATGGTTTTTATGGCTTTATCTTTTGAAAAATATCTCTCCTTCAGTGGTGGGCTTAACTTCATTGCTTGTGCCAATCTTTTCAATTTTTGAGGCCTGGTATCATCTGGGAGAGGTGCCTGAGAAATACGAGATTATTGGAATTTTTCTTATATTGACAGCACTTCTGTTGATTTATTTAAACTCTGTGATGAAAATTAAGCGAGATAAGACTCATCAAGATGTTTGATGGTTTTTCCCCACTCTTCAATGTTTTTGAAAAAATGATATAACGTTGAAATCAAAATTGAATTTGTATA